>CAVGVF010000058.1:0-9391 GCA_963632615.1 uncultured Eubacteriales bacterium | reverse complement strand
CGAAGGAGAAGGTTATGAAACCGAACAAACTTGCAAAGACAAAAACCAAGAGTTTAAACCAAATGGAATAATTGATAAAAACAATGAGGAATGCGGTGAATGCGAAAATACTCCGTATATAACCTGTCCGGAAATGGGGTATATAACCCGCGCTGAATGCACGGCTAAAGGCAGCGGCTTTACTTTTAATTATGCCGATGTCAAGGATTCCGATGGTAACGAATGCAGTACTTGCGATAAAGAAGAGCCGGAAACTTGTTCTTATGAATATCGTCATGCGACAGTAAATGATACTTGCGGCAGTTTAAATATTATTGGCACTGACGGCTGTAAATATTCTTATCTGTCAAAATTATCATCAGTGTATTTGTATAGTACAAGTACTAATTCTGTAAATGGACTTGTCAACAAAATCGACAATACTTCAAAGACTTGCGTTGATGAAAAATCTGTTACGAAATATGAAAAAGTATGTGACGGAATACCGGAAAGTTATGCAAACTGCCCGACAGGGGAAAGCTTTATTCCGAATGGCTGTGTAAGCGATTCGTATGTTATCAAATATAGTAACAATACGTTTGAGGTTGCCGGCGACCGTTTTGGTTCTTGCGGTGTTGATGCTCAATGCCCGTATAAATATAGACATGCGACATCTGCTGATACAGGCGGAATAACCGGAGATTTGGATGCAAATAGTAACCAATGTAAACGAGGTTCTGATTGTTATACAGGTTTATCAAAAGTTGACAGTATAGATATAAGGTCTGGATTTGGCGATGTTATGCCGATATATAACAGAATAAGTAATAAATCCAGAACATGTGTGGATGCTGGCAATATTACCAAATATGAAACTTTGTGCGAGGGTACAGCTAAAAGCCTATGCACAGGTACTCTGAAAAGATTCGTTCCAAACGGTTGCGTCAGTGAAGGATATAATCATGATTTTGTTGTAAAAGGCGATGAGTGGGGAGATTGCCTGAGTACTACTTGCGAAGATATAAATATGTATGCTTCGGCAGAAGTCTGTCGCCAAAAAACAGGTTTAACCTGTGTTCAGTCAAAAGGATGCTATGATACTTGCGAAAATGTTGGAGAATATTCAACCTTAGCCTTATGCCAAACAAATATGTCTAACAGTTATAAATGTGAAGCATCTTCAGAGCATAAAAATTGCTATGTTCGTAAAAAGACTGGTTGGGGAATACATTATGCAAACGGCTATGAAAGTTCCGAAAACAGGTCATGGAGTTGCAGTTATAACGGTACACCGTCAAACCATGGAACAGCTTCGTGGTGTGTTTATGTAGTTGGTGTCGGTACAACTAATAATGATTGCAATAACAGCTGTGATTGTGCATTAGATACACGTTATCAGGCAGGTAAATATGAAATTTGCATAGCGTATAATAGACAGCCAAAATGGATTGCACCTGAACGTTTAACGCTATCGGCAAGTGATGGGGAATATTGTGCATATCAATATTATTCAAATAGCGAGATATGGAAAACTGAAAGGAATGATTTTTGCGCAAACAATTCTGTTAATTATACTGATCATAGTTGCATAACAGCAACAATGGAAGAAGGCAAAGAGTATTATATAGGTGCAACTATGGATATTCAAAATGGGTATAGTTGCTGCGCAAGAAGCAATCCAAATTGTAAATAGAATCTAGATAATTTAAGGAGGTGATGTAAATAATTTAATTAACAAAAAATTCCTGATTATATCAAAGCCCTGCCGTACCCCAATGCGCGGGGTATTTTACATAGCAAAAAACCGCCGCAAAGGACGGTTTTTAAGACTAATTAAAAGTTTTGGTTAATTACATTTGCGGCCGATACATTGATATTCAAAGCCCAGATTTTCAGCCGTGCGGGCGTCCAGCATATTGCGTAAATCCAGAATTTTTTTAGAGTGCATCAGCTGAGCCACAATGTTCAAATCAGCTGCGGCAAACTCTTTCCATTCGGTCAAAATAACCAAAGCATCGGCATCTTTAACCGCTGAATACATGTCATCGGCGTAGGCGATTTTGCTGCCTAAAATTTGGCAGGCCGTGCCCATAGCTTTCGGGTCGTATGCCGTAATATCGGCCTTGGCTCGCAGAAGCTCGCTGATAATATCCATAGCCGGACTTTGGCGGCAGTCGTCGGTGCCGTTTTTAAAAGCCAAGCCCCAAACGGCAATTTTCGGCTTTTTGATGTCTTTAACGCTTTTCAGCACGCGCTCGGCCATTTGCTGTTTGCGCTTATTGTTGCCGGCAATAGTGGTTTCTATCAGCTCAATCGGCGTATCTACCAGCCGCGCCATATAGGCCATAGCCATGGTATCTTTAGGAAAACAGCTGCCGCCGAACCCGATTCCGGCATTCAAAAAGCGGTTGCCGATACGGCTGTCCAACCCCATTCCCTGCGCCACTTCATCCACATTGGCGCCGGATTTTTCACAGAAATCGGCAATTTCGTTAATATAGTGGATTTTCATGGCCAAAAACGCATTGGAAGCGTATTTTATGGTTTCGCTGGAACGGCGGGAAACAAACAGCATTTTTGTTTTTTCGGCAAATGGCTGATACAATTCGCGGATAACTTTTTCGGCCTTATCCGAGTTTGTACCCACAATAATTCGGTCCGGATTGAAAAAGTCATGAATGGCAAAACCCTCGCGCAAAAATTCCGGCAGAGAAATCACATCAAAGCGGGCAGTCGGATTTTTGCTGCGGATAAGCTGTTCTATGTTGTCGCCGGTGCCGACCGGTACGGTTGATTTGGTGGCAATAACCGTGTAGTCGGTCAAATATTCGGCCAATTCGGTGGCAGCGGCGTAAATATATTTCAAATCTGCTTCATGCGTTACCGGATGCGGCGGTGTGCCGACAGCTATCAGCACCACATCGGCGCCTTCAATGGCTTTTTTCATTGAGGTAGTAAAGCTTAAACGCCCGCTGGCGGTGTTTTTGGCAAACAGCTCTGCCAGACCGTCTTCATAAATCGTAAGCTGACCGGCTTTCAGCGCGTCTATTTTTTCTTTAATTTTATCCACGCAGACAACCGTATTGCCCAGCTCAGCCAAGCCTACGCCTGTAGGCAGCCCCACATAACCTGTTCCGATAATACCGATTTTCATAGCAGCATCCTTTCATTTTTTTGCAATTATCAAACTTTCGGCAGGGCTTTGCAAGCATTATTAGCGGTTTATACATAACAAAAAAGAGGCCGTTTCCAGCCTCTTTTTCTAAGCAAAGCACCAAAGCTTATTTATCGGCAATCATAGCCAAAGCTTTGTCGGTGTATTCTTTCATGATTTCGGCGCTGGATTTTAATTTAGCGCGTTCTTCGTCAGAAAGTTTTGGAGAAATAACGTGGAAAATACCTTTTTTGTTAATAACTGTCGGCAAAGACAAGCTTACGCCTTTAACGCCTTCAATATCTTCATGATGAGAAGACACAGTCAAAATAGCGTATTCGTTATTGTTAATAGCGCGGCAAATCTGAGTCAAAGCGCCGGCAATACCATAGAATGTGGCACCTTTACCGTCAATGATTTTGTAAGCAGCATTAACAACGCCGTCTCTGATTTCAGCCTTTTTAGCATCGTCCAAAACTTTGTTTACGCTGGCGGCGTATTCGTCCAAAGACAAAGTTCCGGCTTCGGCGTTAGACCAAATCAAAACTTCGCTGTCGCCGTGTTCGCCGATAACGTCTGCGTGAACGGATTTTGTGGAAACACCCAAGTAAAAGGCCAGCAAGGTTCTGAAACGGGAAGTATCCAAAACCGTACCGCTGCCGATAACGCGTTCTTTAGGAAAACCGGAAAGCTTGCGGGCAACTTCGGTCATAATGTCGGCCGGATTAGCGGTAATAAGCAAAATTGAATCCGGAGCGTATTTGGCAACCTGCGGAATGATGCTTTCAAAAATTTTAACGTTGCGTCCCAAAAGGTCAATACGGGTTTCGCCCGGCTTTTGATTTGCTCCGGCGGTAACGATAACAATTTCGCAGCCATCCAAATCTTCATAAGTTCCGGCTTTGATTTTTCCGGCATGTCCGAACGGAGCAGCGTGAGCAATATCCATAGCTTCGGCCTGAGCCTTTTTCTCATTCATATCAATCAATACAACTTTGTGGGCAACGCCTGTCATCATCAAAGAAAATGCCGCAGCACTTCCAACAGAACCGGCACCGATAATACCAACTTTCATGTTTTATCTCCAATTATAAATATGTTCAAAAATTCATTTACTTATATAGCTATCTTTATGGCTAAATTGCAATACCTTTTTTGAATTTTTTGCAATTTTTTTTACATAAAAAACAGGGTTGACAGTTTAGGCGAAAGTTTATATAGAAAAAATTATGAAAAACGCAGAAAAAATGATAAAAACTAACGCTATGCGGATTGTGGAAACCGCCAAAATTCCGTATAAGGTGTATGAATATGAAGCAACGGACGGCGTGGACGCCAAAAGCGTGGCGCAATATTTGCAAAAGCCGGAAGAGCAGGTGTTTAAAACTTTGGTGACGCAGGCTCCGACCGATCAGCACAGCTTTACGCATTTTGTGTTTGTGATTCCGGCAAACGCCGAGCTTAGCGTGAAAAAAGCCGCGCACGCCGCCGGAGTGAAAGATTTGGAAATGCTGCCGCTAAAAAAACTTTTGCCGCTGACCGGCTATGTACACGGCGGCTGTTCTCCGTTGGGAATGAAAAAGCAATTTCCGGTTTTTATTGATGAAACGGCGATATTGTTTGACACGTTTTGCCTTTCCGGCGGAAAAATCGGCGTGACTCTGGAACTGAACGCCGAAGCCTTGGCCGCGGCAATCGGAGCCAAATTCGCCGATTTAACGCTGTAATTAAGGAGTAAGAAAATGAAATATTTACTTATAGCATGTTTATTGCTGCCGCTGTCGGCGCAGGCATTTGATTTTGGCGAGGTAAGCAGCTCAAGAGAGAACAGCTTGGGCGATACCGAATACCGCGACAGCAGCGGGCATTTGCTGGGAACTTCTCGCCAAAACGGACTGGGTGAAACCGAATATCGGGATAACAGCGGGCGTTTGGTTGGCACTTCCAGAGAAAACAGCCTGGGCGACACGGAATACCGCCGCAGCAACGGCACACTGGCCGGAACCTCACGCCAAAACAGTTTGGGAGATACCGAATACCGCAGCAACAGCGGCATAACGATGGGGACGGCGCACAAAAACAGCCTCGGCGATACGGAGTATCGTGATAATACCGGACAGCTGAAAAAAACATCTCATCAAAACAGTTTAGGCGAAACAATCTATTATAATTACTAGGAGATTTTTTTATGAATGAAATTTTACGTTTAGCAGTAGAGCAGGCGCGCAAGACCATGAATGAAAACATCGGCGGTCCGTTCGGTGCGGCTGTAATCGCGGAAAACGGCGATATTTTGGCGGTTGCTTCAAATTCGGTTCTGCGTGACAATGACCCGACTGCGCATGCCGAAGTCAACGCTATCCGTGCTGCCTGCAAAAAAATCGGAAGCTATGACTTAAGCGGCTGCATCTTATACACCACGGCTTATCCTTGCCCGATGTGCTTATCCGCTATTATCTGGGCGAACATTAAAAAAGTTTATTTCGGTTGCCGTCCGGAAGACGCTGAGCATATCGGCTTTAGAGATGATTTTATGTATCGCTTTATAGAAGCTAAATGCCGCGACAAATCGGTGCTGGATATGGCGGAATTGGATAGGGCTGATTGCTTGAAGCTGTTTGAAGAATATCAGCAAAAGGCCAAAACTATTTATTAGTCGGCTCTTTCTTTTTACCGAAAAATAATCCGGCTTCAAACAGCAAATAAGTCGGCGCGGTAAGCATCAGCTGGCTGACGATATCCGGCGGAGTCAAAACTCCGGATACTATTAAAATACCGACAAAAATATAAGGACGCTTGCTTTTCAAAGTATTATAGGCAACAATATTTGCCCGCAGCAAAGAATAGGTAATCAGCGGAAACTGAAACATCAGCCCAAATACCACCGAGAGCCACAGCGCTAAACTCATAATGTTTGAAATACCCCAAACCGCCTTAATTTCCGCCGTAGAAAAGCTTAAACCGAAATTAACCAGCAGCGGCAGAATAAAAAACAAGCAAAACAGCACGCCGCAAATAAACAGGCTGCTGGAAGTCAGAACAACAGATTTTATAAACTTGCGTTCATGCTCATAGAGGGCAGGGAGCAAAAACAGCCAAATCTGCCGCGCAATATAGGGAAAGCACGCCAGCAAATCCAGCACCAGCGCGATTTTGATATGCAGAATAAAAACTTCCAGAGGCGAAAAATAGTTGAGCGAGACTTCATTTTGCCCAATGATAAAATGTATAAGCAAATCCAAACAATACGGCGCCGCAAAAAACAAAGGCACCAAGCCGATTGCCAATGCTGAAAGGCATTTTATCAGCAGGGTGCGCAATGCTTCTAGATGGGATAAAAGACTATCGTCCTGAGCGTCCATTATTTGTCTTTCTTTTCTTCTTCGGCAGTAGCTTTTTCTACCGTGTCTTTAAGCTCCTGCGCTTCATTTTGCAGCATTTCTTTGGCTTTTTTATATTCATACTGCGCTTTGCCCAAAGCCCGAGCCAATTCCGGAATCCGCTTGCCTCCGAACAGCACCAAGACCACGACCAGAATCAACAGAATTTCACTAACACCCAAAGACATTTTTTTATCTCCTTAATAAATTAACAGGCTGATTATAAAAACTGTTTAGCTATTTGTCAATCTGACTTTCGGTAAACAAAAAAACTACTGAAAATCCACAAGTTTGACAGTTTCATTTTTTGCTTGATTATTAGGCGCTATATCCTTTATACTGAACAGGCATTGAAAAGTGCAGGGCGTCAGAAACCCTTTTAACGACAGTCGTTAAGCATAAACGACTTAAAATTTGTTATGCCGATTTCCGTTGGACGGATGTCGGCTCAATAAGGTTTCGGCCAAATAAGCCGAGCCGTTTGTCGTTATACGGTTTCTGAACATCCGCCCGCTATTTTCAGCGGGTTTTGTTTTAGGTATTTAAGGAGGTTTAGAAATATGGATAATAATGATAAATTTACGAAAGAAAATGGTATTATCTTGCGTTTGTTCTACGTCATTACCGGGCTTGTCCCGGTAATCTTGGCGCAACAAGGTTCTTATTTAGTCAATAAAGTTGCTATATTATTGCATAAGTACCGGTTCTACCAAGATTGCCGGAACAAGTCCGGCAATGACGGGTGCTGGGGACGCTTGTTTATGTTTTTTCAATCCTTAAATTTGAAGCGGATGTACCATCCTGGATCCTCGGCGAATGAGCTGACGCTCAAAGCCAAGGATGACTATAAAAGTGTGTTGCAATATGGACGAAGCATGATAGAAATGCTAGGCGTTCTGGCCATAATAGCTGTGTTGTCTGTCGGCGGGATTGCAGGATATTCCAAGGCTATGCAGATGTATAAGCTAAACAAGTGGAAAAGCGACTTTATTTATATGATGACCAACATCAAAACCGCTTACTTAAACAGCAAAACCTACTCCGATAAAAATGAGGATATTCTGCCTCTTTTGAAAGAATTGGAAATCATACCGCAAAATATGCTGACCGCAGATAATAAAGACGTTTTCGGCAATAAATTATTTGTCGGTATCCGCCCTATGACTGTAGACTGGGGTGTACCTTTGCGTTTTGCAATTCGCCTGGATACTCTGCCAAATAAAGACTCCGTTGAGCAATGCAAGGTTTTATTCGACTTTTTGAATTATTTTGATGATGCTTGGATTGTGGCGCTCAATGAAAATACAGGAAGCAATAAACATTATGTCTGCGGCAAGGCTTCAACCAAATACTATTACCAGCATATCGGCTGCAAACCTTATAATTGGAGCGAAATTGCGCAAAAGTGTTCAGTTTGCGCCACACAAATCTGCGATATAAAATTTATCCTCAACAACAATAACTAGCTGCTGAATTTTTTCATCGCTTTATCAAAACTGCCTTGCTTTACAGCCTCTTCATAAAGCTTGACTTTATAGTCAATTTTTTGCAGATATTTTTGAAATTGCTCAATCTGCGCCAAAACTTTAAGCTGTTGCTGCTTAAACATTTCCAAGCGCTGGGGCAGGGTGGAATCGCCCTCGCGGAACCAGTCGATGTATTGTTTGATTCCTTTGAGCGGCATTCCGGTTTCTTTCAGACATTCTATGATAGAGAGCCAGCCTAAATCGTTGTCAGAAAACATTCTAAGTCCGGAACTGCTTTTGCGCACAAACGGCAGCAAGCCTTCTTTTTCATAATAGCGCAAAGTGTGAACGGTTAGTCCGGTTTTGGCAGCAACTTGCCCGATGGAATAATACATCTTTAAATTCTCCGTAAAGTAAATATTTTTTGTGTATCTTTCAAAAAAGTCTTGACTTAGAGTAAGCTCTAAAGATTAGACTGTCAAGTGTTAAAGAAAAAATTAAGGAGGAAAAATGTCTAGATTACTTATTTTTGCCTTGGCTGTAATTGCCGTTTTTGCCGGTTTTTCAGCCTATCAAAAAGCTCAGGCGCAAGCAGCAGAATCCGCTGAGACAGCGCCGAAAAATAACGGTAAAATCTTAATCGCTTATTATTCTTGGTCCGGCCACACCAAAAAAGTCGCTGAAGCTATTCAAGAAGAAATCGGCGGCGATTTGTTTGAAATTCAGCCGGAAACGCCATATTCCGAGGATTACAAAACCGTGGTAGACCAAGCCAAAAAAGAAATTAACGAAGGCTATCGTCCGGCTTTGAAAAACAAAGTTGAAAACATCGCTCAATACGACACTGTATTCATCGGTTCGCCAAACTGGTGGGGCACAATCGCTCCGGTGGTCAGCACCTTTGTTGAACAAAACGATTTATCAGGCAAAACCGTGGTGCCGTTTATAACTCACGGCAGCGGCGGCGAACAAAATACCATTACAGATTTAGAAAAACAATGCAAAGGCTGTTTGGTACAGAAAAAAGGCTGGGTAGGCTACGGCGGCCGCACTTGGGGAATTTCCGGCTGGCTGGAAGATATAGGCTTCAAAAAATAGTCGGTAGCCAGAGCAGGGCGGCGATATAGATTTATCGCCGCTTTAATTTTTTGCTTGATTATTAAGCGTCATATCCGGATGTGACGCACAATCTGTTCCGGTAATCTTGGTGCAGCGAGTCTTTTACCTAGTCAAAAAATTTGCCATATTATTGCATAAATACCGGTTCAGCCAAGATTGCCGGAACAAGTCCGGCAATGACGAGTGCTGGGGTCGTTAGCTTAGTGTTGGTTGTAGCGTTTTTAACGCCACAACTCTCAACGTCATTCTTCGGCGTGAACGAAGTGAACTGTCCGGAGAATCCAGGAATATAA
>CAVGVF010000057.1:0-9774 GCA_963632615.1 uncultured Eubacteriales bacterium | reverse complement strand
TGTCTGCAACATGTTGAAAATCAAAATTTTTTACAAATACAGAATATGCATCTTTGGTTTGAATATTATCTAATTCTTTTATTATTTTTTTAGCAAGACTTAATCTTTTTTTATTATAGCAATTATTTAATAATTTAACATTGATTTCAGCGTGCTTTTCCCTATGCTCATTGACATAATTCTTATATGTGTTGTAACATTTTTCATCATTATCATCTTTTAATATATCATTTATTTTATTTTCTATTTCATTTTTATCCATTTTCAATTAACTCCATTTGTAACTTTTATCATTCTTGAAATACAACTTTAATAAATTAAAAGCGAAAAATACACTTAGATGAATTTTTATTACTCATTAGCTAAATATTGGCACAAACCAACGTTTTTGCTCACTATGTAAAATAGATGATTCTAAAAAGCTTTATCAACAATGCTGATAGCTTTGAAAACGTTTGTTTTCCTACATTTCAATAGAGTTTGATTAAAAAATTCAAAACAAGTAAAAAACTGGTTGATTTTAACGTTCTATTAAATTGAGCAGTTTTAATAAAACTTTTAACGGAGAAAATATAATGACTACAATAGGTTACATCAGAGTTAGTTCCAATAAACAGACGCTGGAGCATCAGCGTTTTGAAATAGAGAATTTTGCAGCAAAAGAACATATAAAAATTGATAGCTGGATTGAAGAAAAAATATCATCACGCAAGGCTTTAGAAAAACGTAAATTAAACGAATTATTGAAAAATATGGAAGAAAATGATGTGCTGATTACCTGTGAAATATCCCGTTTAGGACGCTCTTTGCTGGAAGTTATGAAAATTTTAGAAACTTGTCTGAACAAAAACTGTCAGGTCTGGACAATTAAAGAAAACTACCGCCTAGGCAATGATATTCAAAGCAAAGTATTAGCTTTTGCCTTTGGTCTAGCAGCTGAAATAGAACGCAATTTAATCTCTCAGCGTACAAAATCCAGCTTGGCAAACATCAAAGCCAGCGGGAAAAAGCTCGGCCGTCCGTTTACATCTGAATCCAAAAAACTCAAGCTAAGTAAAAACGCTAAAAAATTTAAGGAATTGTTTGACAAGGGACTGTCAAAATCTCAGCTTGCCAAAACATTCGGAGTCAGCCGCAATACGGTCAGACATTTTATAGACCGTATGCTGCTGTCCGTTACTTAATATGATAAAATTCTATATCCCCGTATTATTATAATACAGGGATATAGGATAGTGATTATTTAGTTTATATTTACACGGTTGGTAATCGGATAACAATTTTTTTCACAATTACGTTTAGTAAAATACAGGTGCTTTTTATACAGCCTATTTTGCTGCCGGAGCGGCTGCTTTGTCAGCTTTTTTCTGCTTGCGCCAATCATCAAACACCCACAAAAGCTGCGGTAAAAAGTAGTTTATCAAAGTGTTTGAAACCGAAAGCAAATAGTCGTTGTTATTGCTGTTCATAAAGCCAAATCCGCCGATAAAGCCTATTGTTATCCAAGACAGGGCGTTGATTAAGATAAAATCATTGTTTTTAAAAATTTTATTTAATAATATACGGAATATGCCGTGAAATATTTTTGCAGCCAATGCTGCGCCGGCAAAAAAGCCAATGTAATACGAAACAGACAACATTTAAACCTCTTAAAATCATAAAATATGTTATTTTGTAAAATATTAACTATTACTTGTCAAGAATTAAATGTACTTTTTTTAATTAACAAAATATAATTGAAAGCCACAGCCATATTTATTTTTATCACAAGCAGAGCAAGCATCTGATACCAAACTAGGGGATAAAGGAAAGAAGGTATAGTTTGCCCAAAAGTTAATTGAACACCAATCGCTAATACAATCTATATCTTTATAAATTTCATTTTTCATTTTTGGTGAAAAATAATCTTCATCTGTATCTGATATTACTAAGGTATGCACTCCTAATTCATTCCAGTTTTTAGTAGCCAATTCCATACATATTGCTTTATTAACCATTCCGTAGGATATTCTAAAATAAGAAGGGATGTAATGATCTTGATAAGTGTAGTTTCCGTGTGAACTAATCCAAATCCCACCATTAAACGGATTGACAATATAAGATTCCCCTATATTTCCATTAACACTATTTTCTGTGTACATATCTGCGGTTATAATTCCTAAATTTAGCATGGTTTCAGCATGTTCTTTAGTTTCCCAATCATAAACATATAGATTGTCAAAATTTTTTTCATTAGCAAATAGTGTACGTATATTATTTGCTATCATAGTTATTTGCTGTATGGCCTTATTGATTTTGAATTTTTCCATAGCTTTGCTATAACCTGCAATTCCTCCGACAGATAACACGGCGATGATTGCCAAAACACCGAGCATTTCTATCATAGAACGACCAAGTTGCGGCACACTCTTATAGTCATCCTTGGCTTTGAGCGGCAGCTCATTCGCCGAGGATCCAGGATGGTACATCCGATTCAATAATAAGGATGTTATATTCCTGGATGCTCGCGGTAGTTCGCTATGCTCACACGCAAGCATGACGTTGAGAGCAGAGGTGTTAAAGACGTTGTGACAAACACTAAGTAAGCGTCCCCAGCACCAGTCATTGCCAGACATGACGCACAGTCTGTTCCGGCAATCTTGGCTCAACATACTCCTTTTGAATAATATGGCAAATTTATTGACTAATTTAGTTATTCGTTGCCCCCAGATTACCGGAACAAGTCCGGTAATGACGGAGAACAAATGAGAGGCCGTGCTGTTTGCTGCATTCAATAATAAGGCCATTATATTCCTGGATTCTCCGGACAGTTCACTTTGTTCACGCCGAAGAATGACACTGATAGTAGAGGAGAACAGACGAGAGTATGTACCGTCTGTTTGTTTTTTATTACCCCTCACCCGGAGCATGGCTCCGACCTCTCCCGCACGGGGCGAGGTTTTAATTTTACATTTTAAATTCTTATACATATTTCTAACCTCCGTTTAATTTGTTATATAAAAAACAAAACCCGCCGTAATAAAAGCGGGCGGATGTTCAGAAACCGTACGAAAACAAACGGCTCGGCTTATTCAGCTCATAGCCTTATTTAGCCGACATCCGTCCAACGGAAATCGGCATATAACAATTTAAGTCGCTATGCATAACGACTGTTTTCGTAAAGGGGTTCTGACGCCCTGGACAGGCTATTGCCTATCTGAAAAAAGATTTTAACTGAATATTGCCGGAAAGTAAAGATAAAATATATATTTGCCTAAATAAATCATGCTTACTTATTATATTATGTAGGGCAGAGCAGTATTTAGATTACATAAAAACTGTAGCTGAAATTGCTTGATTTGTGTTTTGAAATCATCATTTTTCAACAACTGTAAAAAAATGCTTTACATTTATAAAAAGTGTGGTATAAGAGTTGACAACAATAAAGAATTATAAGAGTGGAGCTGAAAAGCCCCGCTTTTTTGTTAAAGGAAAATATATGCAAAAACACTATTTACAGGATTTGATTGAACCCGTGGTGGAAAAAGCCGGCTTTGAGCTGGTGCGTGTGATGACTATCGGTCAGGCGAATCCCACACTGCAGGTTATGATTGATGTGGCTGACCATTCACGAGATTTGACAGTTGACGACTGCGCCGAGGTTAGCCGCAAGCTTTCGGATGTTTTGGATGAAAAAGATCCGATAAAGGAAAAATATTCGCTGGAAGTCAGCTCGCCTGGGCTGGACAGACCGTTGACCAAGCCTGAGCATTTTCAGCGTTTTTGCAACTATGTGATTAAGGTTGAAACCGCCGATAAGGTGGAAAACCGTAAACGTTTCAAAGGTATGCTGCTGCGTGCCGATGACAAAGAAATCGTTATGGATATGGACGGGGTGGAATATACTATTCCGTACGATGCCATGACTAAAGCCAAACTGGTTCTGACTGATGAACTTTGGGAAGAATATCAGGCAGCTCATGAAGCTGTTGAACTTTAATTTTTTGATGAGGAAAAAATGGAAAATTTTGAAAATATGCCGAGACCTGAAATCGTGTTAGTGGCTGATACGGTTGCCAGAGAAAAAAATATTGACAGAGAAGATGTTTTTGTGGCGATGGAAGTTGCCATTCAAAAAGCCGGACGCACCAAATACGGCTTTGAACATGACATCCGCGCGACTATCGACCGCAAAACCGGCGCTATTTCTCTGGCTCGCTATCGTGAAGTTGTGCCTGATGACGCTGTTATTGAAAATGAGGCTGCGCAAATTACTTTGAAAGACGCCAAATGCTATGACCGCAATCTGAAAGTAGGCGACTTTATTATTGATCAGCTGCCGCCGATTGACTTTGGCCGTATTGCTGCTCAGACCGCTAAGCAGGTTATTATGCAAAAAGTGCGTGAAGCCGAACGCAACAAACAGTTTGAAGAATATAAAGAAAAAGTCGGCACCATTATCAACGGTACAGTTAAAAGAATTGAGTTCGGCAATGTGATTTTGGATATCGGCAAAACTGAAGCTGTTTTGCGTCATGACGAAATTATTCCGAGAGAAAAATTCAAAAACGGCGACCGTGTGCGCGCTTATGTTTTGGATGTACGCCGCGAAGTTAAAGGCCCGCAGATTTTCTTGTCCCGTACTTGTCCGGAATTTATGGCAAAATTGTTCACACAGGAAGTACCGGAAATTTATGATGGTATTGTGCAGATTATGGGCGTTGCCCGTGACCCTGGTTCAAAAGCTAAAATCGCTGTACGCGCAACCGATAAAACCATTGATCCGGTCGGCGCCTGCGTAGGCTTGCGCGGTATCCGCGTTCAAGCTGTAGTAACCGAATTGCAGGGCGAAAAAATTGATATTGTTCCTTATTCTGAAGACAAGGCTCAATATATTGTCAGCGCTTTGGCTCCGGCAGAAGTTACCAAAGTGGTTCTGGATGAAGAAAACAACCGCATTGAAGCCGTTGTTCCGGAAGAGCAGTTTTCTTTGGCTATCGGTCGCAGAGGTCAGAATGTTAAGTTAGCTTCTCAGCTGCTGGGTGCAGATATTGATGTTTTGACCGAAGAGCAAGAGCATGAACGCCGCGCTAATGAAAATAAAGTTCGTCTGCAGCGCTTTATGGAAGCTTTGGACGTGGATGATATGATTGCGCACTTGCTGGTTGCCGAAGGCTTCTCTACTATTGATGAAATCGCAATGGTTGATTTGAAAGAATTGGCTGATATTGAAGGCTTTGACGAAGATGTTGCCGCTGAATTGCAAAACCGCGCCAAAGAATATATTGCAAAGCGCAATGCTGAATTTGCCGAAAAGAGCAAGTCTTTGAAAATTGATGAAAGCTTGAAGCAAGTTAAAGGCTTGGATCAGGATATGATTATCACCTTGGCTGAAAAAGGCGTTAAAAATATTGATGATTTGGCTGATTTGGCTGCCGATGAGCTGCGCGATATGCTGGGCGAAAATGCTTTGTCCGAGGTTGAAGCCAACGACATCATTATGTCTGCCCGCGAACATTGGTTCAAAGACGAAAACAGCGAAAATAAAGAATAGTTTTTGCTGAAAGGAAACGACAATGGCTAAAGAGTTGGAAGCAAGAAAATGCGTGATAAGCGGGGAAGTCCTGAATAAGGAAAACCTGCTGCGTTTTGTGACTTTGAGAAACGGCACGATGCTGCCGGATTTCAATAAAAAAATTGACGGACGCGGCTTTTATGTTTCCAACTCTAAAAAGCTGCTGCTAAGCCTTGTCGAAAAACATCCGTTTAACAAAATTCTGCATAAAAAGGTGGAATACGCGCCGGATATGCCGGAAATTGTTGAAGGAATTTTAACCAAAAAAGGACTTGATGCGCTAAACTTGGCGCGCAAGGCCGGCGATTTGGTTTTAGGATTTGAAAAAGTAAAAGAATTGATTATAAAAGGAAGGGCAGCCTTTGTGGTGGAAGCAACGGACGCCGGTGCAGACGGCAAGCAGAAAATCGCAGAATTGTCCGCAGATTTAGAAAAGTTTACATTGTATGATACCGCTACTTTGAGCTCGGCGTTTGATCGGGAAAACACAGTCTATCTGGCGGTGAAAAAGGGCAAAATGAGCGAGATGGTCAGATTGGCTTTGAAACGGTATCAAACATATTTGGATATATAATTGGAGTATTGACTAGATGACAGAAGAAAGTGCAAAGGGCAAATTAACATTGTCTGGAAAATCGACCCTCACTTTGAAAAATCTTAATAAATCACCGGCCGCTGACGGTAAAAAAGTGGTGCAGGTTGAAGTACGCAAAAAAAGAGTAATTAACCAAACGGCTCAGGCTGCTCCTAAAAAGGAAATTGATGAAGCAACCGCGCAAAAGTTAAAGCTTTTGGCCGAGGCTAAAGAGCATGACGCAAAACGCCGGCAAGAGGAAGAAATCCGCAACGCTCAGCGGCAGAAACTGCAGGAAGAACGCGCCAAGGCTCAGCAGGAAAAAGAAGACGCCGAAAAAGCCAAAGTTAAAGCTGAAGCCGATGCCAAAGCTGCTGCCGAAAAAGCCAAAAAAGATGCTGAAACAGCTCAAAAACAGGCTCAGCCGGAAAAAGCCGCTCCTAAAGCCGCACCTAAAAATGAGAGTGTTGAACATCGTTTGAAAAAGTCTAAAGAAGATTATGATGATGAAGACGATGATGAGGAAAATTATCACAAAAAAGGCAAAAAGTCGGCTGTGGTTGAAAAGCATGTTATGACCCGCGAAGAAACTTTTGAGCAGGAACGCAAGAAAATTCAAAAACGCAGCTTTGAGCCGCAGCGCCGCAATAACAAAATCAATCTCAACGCTTATATGAACAGCGATGATGACGATGATTACGGCTATGGTGCTCCGCGCCGCCACTTCAAGAAAAAACAGCCTAAGCCGGTACAGGTGCAGGCTCCGCAGGAAAAAATCATTAAAGAAGTGATTATTCCGGAAACCATCACGGTGCAGGAACTGGCTAACCGTATGGCCGAAAAGAGCGCCGATGTGATTAAACGCTTGATGTCTTTGGGTGTTATGGCGACTATCAATCAGGCTATTGATGCCGATACCGCGCAAATTGTGGTA
The DNA here is from genome assembly GCA_963632615.1 of uncultured Eubacteriales bacterium. Classification (GTDB taxonomy): domain Bacteria; phylum Pseudomonadota; class Alphaproteobacteria; order RF32; family CAG-239; genus RUG410. The sequence continues at coordinate 2,712 of CAVGVF010000057.1, read as the reverse complement.
GAAGATATGGGACACAAGTTTAAGCGTGTGGCCGACAGCGATGTTGAAGAGGGCTTGACCGGTCCTGCCGATACGGAAGCCGATTTGAAGCCGCGTGCGCCGATTGTGACGGTTATGGGACACGTTGACCATGGTAAAACCTCGCTGCTGGATGCTTTGCGCGAAACTAACGTGGCTGCTAAAGAGGCCGGCGGTATTACTCAGCATATAGGTGCTTATCAGATTAAAGTTGCCAACGGTCAAAAGATTACCTTTATTGATACTCCGGGACACGAAGCGTTCTCTGAAATGCGCGCCCGCGGTGCTAAAGTGACGGATATTGTGGTTTTGGTGGTTGCCGCCAATGACGGTATCATGCCGCAAACCGTGGAAGCTATCCGCCATGCTCAAGCCGCTGAAGTTCCTATTGTGGTGGCAATTAACAAGATTGACTTGCCGGGTGCAGATCCGCTGCGGGTTAAGACTGAACTGCTGCAATACGGCATCGGTGTTGAAGAAATGGGCGGCGAATGCCTATGCGCTGAAGTTTCAGCTAAAAAACGTATCAATATTGATAAATTGGTTGAGGCTATTTTGCTGCAGGCTGAAATGCTTGATTTGAAAGCCAATCCGAACCATGCGGCCGAAGGTGCGGTTATTGAAGCCAAAATGGAAAAAGGACGCGGCAGCGTGGCCACAGTTTTGGTACAGCGCGGAACTTTGCATGTGGGCGATATTTTGATTGCCGGTAAAGAATGGGGACGCGTGCGCGCTATGTTTAACGAACACGGACGCAAAGTCAGCGAAGCCGAGCCGGCTACTCCGGTAGAGGTTTTGGGCTTGCAGGGTACGCCTATGGCCGGCGACACCTTTGTGGTGGTTAAAGATGAAACACAGGCCAAAGAAGTTACCGGTTACCGTATCCGCAAAGAGCGTGACGCCAAACTGGTTAAGAGTGCTAAATCGGCTATGGAACAGATGATGGATAAGATTAAATCCGGCGAGTCTAAACATCTGTCCGTGATTATTAAGGCCGACGTTCAAGGTTCTATTGAGGCTTTGGAAGGCACTTTGAAAAAGCTCTCTAATGATGAAGTTTCGGTGCAAATCCTGCATTCGGCTGTCGGTCCGATTTCGGAATCCGATATTACTTTGGCTAAGGCTTCCGATGCGTTTGTTATCGGCTTTAACGTCCGCGCCAATGCTCAGGCCCGCGATATGGCTCACCGCGACGGGGTTGACATCCGCTACTACTCTATTATTTATAATGTGGTTGACGATGTGAAGAAAGCTCTTGAAGGTATGCTGACGCCTGAATTGCGTGAAAAGATTTTGGGGTATGCGCAAATCCGCAGCGTGTTCAATATTACCGGTGTGGGTAAAGTTGCCGGCTGTATGGTTACCGAAGGTATGGTTAAGCGCGGTGCTAAAATCAGATTGCTGCGCGATAATGTGGTAATTCACGACGGTAATCTTGGTCAGCTTAAACGCTATAAAGATGATGTGAAAGAAGTTAAAGAAGGTTATGAATGCGGTATGAGTTTTGAAAACTACAACGACATTCAGGTAAATGATTCTATTGAGTGCTACGAAGTAGAAGAAATTGCTAAAACCCTCTAAGGAAAGGAGTTAAAAATGGCTCATGAATTATCGCAGCGCCAGCTGCGTGTAGGGCAGGAAATCCGCAAGGTTATTGCCACGGCTTTAGAAAAAGGCGAGGTAAGAAGTCCGGAAATTGCCGAAGCGTTTATTACAATCACACAAGTGATTATGTCGCCGGATTTGAAGTATGCCACAGTTTATTTGATGACCCTGAATGGCAAAAATCTGGGTGTGATTTTGGAACAGCTGAATGCTGAAAAATGGGTGTTCAAAAAGCTGGTTGCCGCAAAATTAAAGCTGCGTTTTACTCCGGATATCAATTTCCGCGTAGATGACACTTTTGAAGAAGCGGACAGAATCAATAAGTTGATGAATGATCCGAAAGTCAAAGCAGATTTGGAGAAACTCGACTAATAGGGAAACTCGTCTAATGGCTTTCTGCTGGTAAGATTTTTTCTTATGTACTAGTTTGTACACTGCAAAAAAATCTTACTTCGCATTAAGCTCATTATCCGAGTTTCTGAGAAGTGCAACGCGTCTAACAGCACATCTAAAGGCAACTTACGTTCATTCAGAAAATTCATGTACTACTATGTACACTAGGATTTTCTTCAGAACTAGAGTTGCCTTTATCTGTACCATTATCCGCATTGCTTGAGGGAGAAAAAATAGAGGCGTTTTAAAACCTCGTCCCGTGAAAGAGATGTCGGAGCATAGCTCCGGGTGAGGGGTATTCTATAACAAGAGTTTATCTTTTCGCAATTTTATGTGTTTTCAGCTTATGGTATTATTTTCTTGATTTTCTCAAATAATACTGTTATAAAATTTAACGTCCGGTGCTGTAACACTGGACGTTCTTTAATTTGAAAGGGTTAAACCCACTCTTTAACTCATTTCTAAGTTAAAGATAACCTATTTTTGCTTTAAAGTCAAGACCAAAAGTCAAAACATAGCAAATTTAGGCGGATTTATCCCTTTCGCAACTGCCCTAAGGGCTGAAAGGTGAAAGAGATGAACTATGTTGTCAAAGTTTTAAGAATACTTATTTATCTTCTTAAAATCATCATCCTGTTATTAAAATAGTATAGTATGATGAGGCGGGGTTTTAAACCCCGCCCTTTGATATAATAT
>CAVGVF010000056.1:0-9980 GCA_963632615.1 uncultured Eubacteriales bacterium | reverse complement strand
CTCGGCGAATGAGCTGACGCTCAAAGCCAAGGATGACTATAAGAGTGTGTTGCAATATGGCCGTAGTATGATAGAAATGCTTGGCGTTTTGGCCATAATTGCCGTGTTGTCAGTCGGCGGAATTGCCGGTTATTCTAAAGCAATGAAAGAATGGAAATCCAATATTCAACGCAGTATGATTACGGAATTACTTCATGCTATGATAGAAATAAAACCTAAACTTGGCCGAAATTTGGCAGAATTTCAAAATATTACAAATGTGGTAGATTCTTTGGGATATATGCCTGAAGGAGTAACTTATAAAAATAATTCTATTTATGATAAAAACGGCGATAAAATAGAAATTCATAAATATAATGGCCAAAATAAATATTATGTAATGGAAATATTTTTTCAAGCAGAAGAGAATTCACATTTATCTCTTAATTCGGAAGAGCTTTGTCATAATATAGTTTTGGCTTCGCAATCTGTAGCGGAGGAGATTATGCAAATAAATTTTTGGCAGAGCAATGAAAGTGAAAAGTTTGCCCCGATTCTATTTACGCATAACAATCTTGCTCAAGCCACATTAGCAGATATCCAAAATAGGTGCAAAATTCTTTCGAAATATAAGGGAGTAGCTCATTTTACTATAGGTTTAATTCCTTAGTTTATTTTGCTGAATGTTTTTCTAATTAAGTTTTATTTTTGATACAAAACTAAAAAGAGTTTATCTGAAATGAAAAGTTAAACTGAATGTAAATTTAAAAATCTGCTTTCCTCTTATAGAAGCCCTTATATATTTCCTCGTATTTATCATATATTTCCGGCTTTATGATAAAGTTTTGCAGGTTTTGATAGTTATCCGGCGGCAAAGCATTTTTTTCTAAATCGGCATCGCATTTTACGCTTTTATTCATAGAGATATATTCAATTTTATTGGCTTGCAGATATTCATTTATATCAAATTCCGGATATCGGTTATGCAGAATGCTGTCGATAGCTTCCATATAAGGATAAAACCAATAATAATGATGCAGAGGCTCCCAAACATAAAATATATCCCCACAGTTCAATACGGTTTTATTTTCGGAATTTTCAATTAAATGCAAAACTTTTAAGATATCTTTATTGTTACAGAAATAGAGCATAAACGCGTTAATAACAATGCTTGCGGCCAGACCTGCTCTTATGGTATTTATTAAAACGCTGTCGGTTATATCTTTGCAGACCAAAGCAAAAATGACGGCAGAAAAAATAAACAAATACGCAAAATAGTGCGGTAAAACGGCGGAAAAACACAGCAAATGGAACAGCTCGCCGAAAAACAATATAATTACCACATTGGTGTTGAAGTTTGTTTTATGCTTAAATAAAAGCAATAAGGCTGAAATTACCGCTAAAACAATATATATTCCGTAAAAACCTATAACCGGATCGTTGTAAAACGGCGCTGCCTTAAACAGGTAGCTGTTAAATATCCAATTAAGCTGAAAATATGCCGTCAGCGAATCTGTTGCATATAAAAACATCAATGCTGCGCCTAACAGCAGCAAAGGTGCTGCCGAGGCAATGAACAATATTTTCCAGCTGATTTGTTTTTTATACAGCAGCCAAAACAGCGGAAAGGCCAAAGGCAAAACGCTGAATATTATAGTTTGCAAAAATAAAAATGAGATTGTAAAGTTAATTCCGCACCATATTAAATCTTTTGTTTTTTTATTTTGGCAGAAAGCAAAAAACTGATATAGTCCCAGCATATAGAAAAAACGAGCAAAAGTATCAGGCTTAAAAATTGAAAACGTGTACCAGCTTACGTAAATTATAAAAGAAAAACATAGAGCCAGGCAAGCCGTCTTGCTGCCGCCAAAAAAGCGCTTTACCCAAATAAAAAAAATGGCCAGACTGCCGGCAGAAAACAATGCCGAGGCAAAACGAGCCGAATACAAAGCCCAATCAATCTGCTGCGGTAAAATCTTTATCATCGGCGCCCACAAAAACCACAGCAATGGATGATGATGCTCAAAAAAATCCCGATACGGCAAATAGCCGGAACTTATAAACCAGCTTGCGCGCAAATGCTCAATCTCATCAACCATAATATGGCTGCCGTAAAAATAGCATAGCACAACACCTAACATGTTCAAAAAACACATTATTCCGATAAATGTATAAAAAAACTTTCGCTGATAGATGTTTTCCATATCAAGCTCCAAATAATGATAATTAAAGGCAAAGCCCTTAGTTTACGCCTTTATCCAGCGGATCAAAGTTCAGGCGTAAAGTGCTCCAGTTGTCATAGTTGCCCGAATATTTGCCGGCAAACACATCTTTAAACACTTGCTGTGTAGCAATAATGGCGCGCTGAGCGCTTTCGGCAACCGAACGATAGCTTGGATCGGAGTTAAAGCGCCCCATATCCAAAAATTCAATCTTTTTAATGCTGCCGTCGCGGTTCAGATAGACTCTGATTTCAACCCGCATATTTTCAAGCCCGATAGCTCCGGGGTCAAGATTCCAATTTTGGCGCAGCAGGCTGGCGATAGCGTCAGTTTCGGTAATGGTTAAATCACTCAGATAAGAACCGTTGCTGTTACCGCCTTCAATACCCATATTGTTGACTTGCGTGCCTTCTTTTATCATAGCGCTTTGGTTGGTTTCGCCGATATCAAGATTCTTGTCATTGTCGATTTCCTGCATTAAACTTTTCAGGGCATTGCTCTGTAAAGCAGCTTTTTCCTCAGGTTTGGCCTTTTTTGTGTCTTTCGGCTTATTTTCCGGTTTTGGCTGAGGTTTTGGTTTAGGTTTCGGCTTTGCTTTGGAATCCGGCACCGGAGGCTGTTTAGGTGTTGGTTTCGGATCCGGCTTTCTTTCCGGTTTCTTTTCCGGCTTAGGTGCTTCAAGATAGTCTTGTTTTACTTCTGTCGGCTTTTCATCCGGAGCAGCTTCAGGCTGTTTTTCCGGTGCAGCTTTTTCTTCCGGTTTAGCCGGTTCAGGCTCCGGAGCAACATCTTTAGTATATTGAGCTTCTTTGTGTTCCGTTACGGTGGCCTTGCGGTCTTCCGGCCCGAATTCAGCTTTAGACGGCAGGTTAGTCATTTCATCAATACGCACTTGCGACAAATCGACAATAATAGGCGCGCTGCCCAAGGTCATATCATGATGCCAGCTCGGCAAATCAATCATGAAGAGCAAAAACACCGCTATATGCAGAACTATCGATTGTTTTAAGTACTTATTCATCAGTTGCTATTTCTTTGTTTTAGTCTTATTTTTAGTGCTGTTTTTACCGGCATAAGGCTTAGCTTCGGTTTTTAGGCCAACCTTATCATATCCGGCTTCTTTCAGCATTGCCATCAAGCCGATGACACGGCCGTATGCGGTTGTGGTGTCGCCGGAAATGGTTACGGATAAAGCATCGTTAGCGCCTTTAATGCCTTTCAGGCGTTCCAAAATATCCTCATCATTTACAACGGATTCGCCGATATAGTAATAACCTTCTTTATCAACACTGATATTTACCGAAGTTTCGTTGCCTTCAAGGCTTTTGCCGCCGACTTTCGGCAAGTCAAGCGGAATACCGGAGGTCATCAGCGGAGCGGCAACCATAAACACCACCAGCAAAACCATCATAACATCCATAAGGTTGGTAATGTTGACATCGGCTTTGCGGCGGGATTGGCGGCGTGTGTATGAAGAATTTTGCATAAAGGCCATGATTATTCTCCCGCCATATCGGCTTTCAAGGTAGTTTCATCAATTTCGCGGGAAAGAATGGTGGTAAATTCAGCCATAAAGTTTTCGAGCTTTTTAGCATAGCGGTCAATCGCCGTAGTAATGGCATTGTAGGCAACCACAGCCGGAATAGCGGCAATCAAGCCGAACGCGGTGGTAAACAGAGCTTCGGCAATACCGGGAGCCATAGCCGATAAAGAGTTGCTTTGAGTGGCGGCAATAGCATTAAAGCTGTTGATAATACCCCAAACCGTACCGAACAAGCCAATAAGCGGAGCCACCGAACCGGTAGTGGCCAAAAAACCTAAATGCGTATCCAAGCTATCCAGTTCTTTATCCATAGAAACCATCATGGCCTTTTCAATACGCTGCTGCAATGACACGCCGCGAATGCTGCGGTCGGTTTTGCCTTTCATCAGGGTATTGCGTTTCCATTCGCGCATGGCGGCAACAAACATTGACGACATCGGATCGCGCGGACGGTTGCCGATAGCTTCAAAAAGTCTGTCCAGCGAGCCGCCGGACCAAAAAGCTTCTTCAAACTTTTTAGACAAGCTGCGTACTTGACGCAAAGTTGCGAATTTTTCCATAATAATCGCCCAAGACCAAACTGAAACGGCAATCAAGCCGATCATAACCACTTTGGTAATTGTATCAGACGACCAAACCATATCCCATAAAGACATCTGTTCCGTTGCGGTTTGTGCAACATCCGAAAGAGTTTGTGTTTCCATTTGTATAACCTTATTAAATTGCAATTTCCTTTTATTTGGCTGTAAATTAGCACGAATTATTAAATATTCAATTAAATTTTAACAAAAAATCCATTTTTTGTATAAAAAAATACCACGGTAATTTTCCAAACTTACATTTGAAAAACTAACCGTGATACTTTTCATTGTTACTAACTAGAACAAAGTACGAATCTTCATATATACCAGAGAACCGGCAATAATATAAAAGATACCGCCGATAACTGTCCAGAAACTCCAATGCATACTCAAAACCTCACTGACAGATGCACACAAAGAACCCAACCAGTAGAAAAAGATAACACCCAAAGCAAGCCAGACATTATCCATCAAACCTGAAAAGTCATGATTCTTAATAAAGCCAATGATTAAGATAATAACAAATGCGATTAAAAGTCCCATAATCTAAAATTTTAAGAGTTCGACATTAAATTAATTATAAATAAGTTAAAGTAATATAGCATTCTCCTAAAAAAAGAAGAAATGAAACTTTTGCAAAAATGATAAACAAAATTTCAACTATAATCCTTAACTAATACAGTTTTAGTATAGACTATTTTTATATTTTTGGCAATAAAAAAAGAGCCGAAGCTCTTTTTTACTTTTTGCTTTGATACCATTTTACGGCATCGGCGCATTGTTCTTGGCTCATTCCTTTGACTCGGCAGCGATTAACTTCTATAGTCGGCGTTTTATCCAAATTAAAACAGCCGTTGCCGAGCAGAACAATATCTTTATAGGTGCGGACTCCCGGGTTTAATCTGTTCATCTGCACAGAAGCATCCATATCCGGCCAATGCAGCTTAAAGCTGAAGTTGGTAACGCGTTCGGTCAAATCGTTCAGGACATAAATACGCAGAGAGCAGCGAACCCAGTTATCAAAGCTTTGGTTAATTTGATAGTTTTCATACGAAATCAAAATTGTGCGGGCATTGTCGTCAACAACCAGCTCATCACCAACCATTTTCAATGTAAAAACCTTGCGCTCGCTGTTATCGTATTGTACAGAATCGTCATCGCTGTCAAATTTTTTGACAACATAATTAGGCGCGCCGTTTTCATCCAAAAGCGGCTGCTTTTTAGCGGCTGCCTGATTTGAACTTGCTGCGGCAGTATTTTTCTGCTGTGCCTGCGCTGCCACTGCTTTTGGCTTTGCGCTGCCCTGATTTGGAGCAAACATCTGGGCTTCAGCCGTATTTGACATCGCCAGCAGCATAAACAGCATACATATTTTTTTCAGCATAACCAAGCCTCCCGAATGGATAATTATTTGATTTCAGCCAAAGTAGAGCCTATTTTCTGCAAATCTTTCATTGTGTCGTCATAATCTTTTTTGATTTTTGCCACTTCGCCTTTTTTCTCATCTTCGGCTTGTTTAGCAATCACGCTTTCCGGAACATCCTTAAATTCGGAGTAATATTCCGGATTTTTAGAGTCGATATAGTCAAAATTATTTTTGCAGCCATCGCCTTTGCTGACAATTTTGCTGTCTTTCATTTCTACTTTATCATCCTCATTCATGCAGGAATCTACGGTATACTTCAAATTATCAAACAGCAAAAAGCATTTATCAGTGTCAACGCTGGCTTCAAAACTCTTTTGAGTATGCGGAGCAATATCGGACATAGTGATAGAAGTTTTTACCAAAGTTCTGGCTGCATCGCCGGAATTTACTTTGATTTCCTGTCCGGCAATGCTGTATTTTGCCGAAATATTATCTTCCCACTCAAAGTTCAAGCTGGCTTCTTTAACGGCTTTGCTCATACGGTTAAATGCCGTAACCATAAAGTTACACTTATTGATTAAGCCGTCTTTGTCGGCAATCGGCTTAATATTTTCAATACGGAACAGAATAGCACCGGCGGTGGAAGATTCTTCTTTTTTATCTTCGGCCATTGCCGGATTCAGCAAAGAAAATACTGTTAAGGCACTCAAGCCGGATAACAAAATTTTATTAAACATACTCATTTTTTTACTCCAAAGTATTTAAATATAGAGCCAGTATATTGCCTTATTCTTTAATTTTCCTTAATTTTTCGGAAAATTTCAGCATTCGCTCAGCTTTCTTTGCAAACGCAGCAAGTCGCTCCAAGCCTTAGATTTTTGCTGAGGCGTACGCAGCAAATATGCCGGATGGAAGCTTGACAATGTCGGCACAACAGTACCGTCTGACAAAGTATAGTCTATAATATGTCCGCGCAGATGCGAGATACTTTCGGCATTGTTCAAAACAGCATTAGCCGCGCTGCCGCCGAGCAAAAATATACATTTAGGCTTTATCAGTTCAATTTGCCGCTGCAAAAACGGCAGGCAAACCGCCACTTCTCCGTCTGTCGGCGTGCGGTTTCCGGGCGGACGCCACGGCAATACATTGGTAATATAGCATTCTTCGCGTTTCAGCCCGATAGCGTTCAGCATTTTGGTCAGCAGCTGTCCGCTGCGTCCCACAAACGGCTGTCCCTGCATATCTTCATCCGCGCCGGGAGCTTCGCCGATTAACATTACTTCGGCAGTCGGGCTGCCGTAGCCGAACACTGTGGAATTAGCCGAAAATTTCAGCGAACAGCCTTCAAACTTTTCCATGCAGGCTTTCAGTTCGGCCAAAGTTTGAGCTTTGGCGCACAGTTCACGGGCATTGCTGCAGGCGCCGCTGTTATTTTGCGCAAGCAGAGTTGTAGCCGGACGCGTTGTTGAAGCAGATAACGGAGTAACCGGAGATACTGCCGGCTGAGATTTGGAAGCCGCCGGCTGCTGCAAGGCGTTTAAAGGAGCATCGGCGCAAATTTCATCAACGCCGCCCAATATATACCACTGCAAAATTTCTTCTGTGTTTTCCATTTTTTCTCCGTTTTGAATGATTATATGCAAAAATACTTTTTTTGCAATATCAGAAAGACTCTTTACACATTGCTAATAATTTATATATAATATGTGTTCAGGTTTTGCATAGGATAAAAAAGGTAATGAATAATATTATGAAAAAAACTGTTTGCGCCGTTATTTTAATTTCTGCCGCCGTATTGGCTTGTTCGCGGAATGTTTTTGACTTTAACAGCTCTGCCCCAAAACAAAAAATAGAGTTTGATAAAGACGGTTATTGGAAAACTCAAAACTTTAGAGTTAAACTCTCTGATGACGGCACGCTTTCTTATTACAGTTCCACTTCATTATACGGTGCTATTTTGGCTGCCAATATGGCTAATATGCGCAACGATTACAGAGATGCAGCCGAATATTATAAAATTGCCTTAGAAAAAGCTCCGGATAACGCTTCTATAAATTATTACGTTTATCAGCTGCTGGCCGTTGACGGAAATATTGCCGAAGCTGCGGAATATGCAAAAAAAGACCTTAATCCGCAAAAGCCTAAATTACTGCCGATTATTATCGTATCCTCAAAATATTTCAAAGACGGGCAATACGAAAAAGTGCGCAAGACTTTGGCTCCGCTTTCCGGTAAAAAAGCCTATAGAAACTCTTTTGTTTCATTGATTGAAGCTTGGTCATTTGCCGGCGAAAAACAGGAAAAAGCTGCTATTCAGAGTTTGGATAAAATCAAAGATGCCTCTCTTGTTGCCATAAAATTGGCGCACAAAGGCTTAATTTCCGAATATTTGGGCAATAACGAAAAGGCCGATGAATATTATAGCAAGCTGGTTAATGATTATCCCAAAGAAATGACTTACCGCTTGCTGGACGTGATTACTAATTTTTATGCGCGCACCGGACAAAAAGAAAAAGCCCTGCAAATTTACAATCGTTACACCAATGACGGCGCACTTTCGGTTTTGACTGCCGGATTGCAGCAAAAAATCAGCGATGCTGACGAAAAATCGGCGGCAATAATTGATACGCCGCAAAAAGGTTTGGCTGAAGTTTTATATAATGTCAGCACCGGCTGCCGCGCCGCCGGCGATAATAATTCCGCCCGTTTTTATTTGACGGCTTCGGCTTTTTTGAATCCGGAATATGAAATCACGGATTTGGCTTTGGCTAATCTTTATGAAGAAAGCGGCCTCTACAACGAAGCTATCCGCTATTATTCCAAAATAAACGAAGGTTCCGGCACTTATTATATTGCACAGCTCAAAACCATTGAGAATCTTAACGAGCTGAAAGAATATGAAAAGGCTAAAGCTCTGCTGCATCAGCTGCTGAAAAGCTATCCTAATAATTCGCAGCTGTTAAATGATTTGGCCGACATTGAGCGCAAAACCGGCAATAATGACAAAGCCATAAAATTATATCATCAGGCCATAGAAGCGCAAAAAACTCCTAACAGCAGCGATTGGCCGATTTATTATGCTTTGGGAGTCAGTTATTTTCAAAACAAGCAATTCAGCGAATCTTATGATTATCTGCACAAGGCTTTGGAGCTGAGCAACCGCAATCCTATTGTTCTGAACTATCTGGGATTTGTATATTTGGAAAAAGGAATCAATACAGATGAGGCGGTGCAGATGATTTTAGATGCCTACAGCACATACTCGTATGACGGACACATCATAGATAGTTTGGGCTGGGCATTTTTCCGGCTCGGGCAATATGACAAAGCTATATCCTATTTGGAGCAGGCCGCAGATATAAATCCGGCAAACGCGGTTATCTGCGATCACTTGGGCGATGCTTATTGGTTTGTCGGACGCAAGAATGAAGCCCGCTATCAGTGGCAGCATGCCTTGGTTTTGAAAGAAGACGCCGATGAAATTGACAAAGACGCCATTCAGAAAAAAATAGATTCGAATAAGGCTGAAAATACGGTTTTATCTCTGCAAAATCCTAAAGTAATTCAAGAATTAGCCGATTTATCTGCCGACTGATTAAATATTGCTGAAATGTTCTGTTGACAAAATCATAATTTTGTCTTAATTTAAGTGTATAAACTTATTATTCACTTAAATTATTTGTCTTATGGAAAGTTACTCTATTTTTCCGCTTTTGCTGATGGTGTATTTTGAAGTTATGGCTGCCGGCTGTGCTGAGCTTCCCAACAAAACTAAAAAGCGCTGTCCTCTGCTTTTTTACGGTGCTTTGACCGGTATGTCGGTTTTTATGGCATTGTTGGCAATCAATCTTTTAGTAAAGCTTGAACTGCCTGAAGTCAACTGTTTTGACGCTTTGTTGTTTTGGCCTTGCAGCGCAATGCTGTTTGTACTCACGTGCACCGGAATGGTTGAAGTCAGCAAACGCCGCATTCAAAAGAAATTGAGCGCCATAGAATTTTGCTTGAGCGAAATCTTTTTGAGCTGTTCAATTTTGACATTGGCAATTTATTTGGCCTATCTGCTGATAACGCGAGGAACTATCCTTTGATTGAAAAAAAGTCTGAGCTGCAAAACTCAGGCTTTTTTTGCCTGAAAATTAACGTGTAGAAAATTTTTTATCTTGCTATTTTTTCTTGATTTTCCAAGATAACGCTGCTATAAAATTTAACGTCCGGTGTTGGAGCACTGGACGTTATTTTAACTTTGAAAGGGTTAAACCCCATCTTTAACTCATTTCTAAGTTAAAGAT
>CAVGVF010000055.1:0-10091 GCA_963632615.1 uncultured Eubacteriales bacterium | reverse complement strand
TAAGTACCCCTCACCCGACACTAACGTGTCGACCTCTCCCGCAGGGGGCGAGGTTTTAAAACAAGTTCTTCTTCCGCAATGTGCACCAGATGCGACGGGATTTTTAAGCGACGTGTACAAAAGAGGTACACGAGCGCGAAAATTCCTAGCAGATGGCGTGCAGAGCGGAAGAAGTATGATAGAAATGCTTGGCGTACTGGCTATAATTGCCGTACTGTCTGTCGGCGGTATTGCCGGATATTCCAAAGCCATGCTGATGTGGCATTCCAATATGCAAAAATATATACTAACGGAAATAATTACCAATATGATAAAAATAAAGCCGAATCTCAGCACAAAATCGCAGACCTTTGACAACATTACATTTTTATTTAACGATATGGGAGAATTGCCGGAAGGCACCAGTTATAAAAACGGCTTTATCATAGATAAGGACAACAATCGCATTGATATTTCATACGGTTTGCAAACCATGCATTATCAGGACGGACACGAAACAAAATCTTTTATTTATGTTGCGCGGTTTTGGTTTATATCAAACGGCAACAATCTGACACCTTCGGCTGAAATGTATTGCCGTAATTTGATTGAAGCAACCAAGCCTATAGCCAATGAAATTCAGCAAATTCTATTTATTCAGACAGATTCGGATTCAGAATTTAATTCCAGCGGCACAACCGTTTATAACCGTTCAACTCTGCAAAAAGCGACTTTAAGCGATATTCATCAAAAATGTAAAATTTTGCTGAAAGAAGGCGGCAGCGCGCGCTTTACGCTTTATTTAAATCCTTATTGAATTTGCAAAAGCCTCAAGGTTTTACCCTTGAGGCTTTCACAATACCTTCTAGTCTATTAGTAGTTTTCTTCCATAACTTCAAAATAATTTTGCGGATGAGCGCACACAGGACATACGGCAGGAGCTTCCAAACCAACCATAACATGTCCGCAATTGCGGCACTCCCAAACTTTTACGCTAGATTTAGCGAAAACTTGCTTCGTTTCAACATTTTTCAACAAAGCTCTGTATCTTTCCTCGTGGCGTTTTTCAATAGCCGCCACACCGCGGAATTTTGCGGCCAAATCATGAAAACCTTCTGCTTCGGCGGTTTTGGCAAAACCTTCGTACATATCGGTCCACTCATAATTTTCGCCCTCGGCGGCCTGTTTCAAATTCGCAGCCGTATCGCCTAATCCGCCCAATTCCTTGAACCACATTTTAGCGTGTTCTTTTTCATTGTCCGCCGTTTTGGTAAACAATGCAGAAATTTGTTCGTAGCCTTCTTTTTTAGCTACGCTGGCAAAATAGGTATACTTATTGCGGGCTTGACTTTCGCCGGCAAACGCGGTCTGCAAATTTTTTTCAGTTTGCGTACCTTCGTATTTATTTGTCATTTTTAATTCCTTTAAGTTTTTTACACTTTTCACAGATATAGCTGATATTCAGGCTGTAAGAAAGTAAATCGCCGTTAAGCTGACGTTCAATATCCTTTTTTACATCTGACACAACAATATCCGAGATTCTTCCGCATTTGGCGCAAATCAGATGATCATGCTCCGGCAAAATTTTATCATAACAATCAATTTGATTGGGCAGACAAATTTTGCGGATCAGATTTTCTTTCAACAACGCATTTAAATTATTATAAACTGTCGCACGCGCTATTGACGGCATTGTTTTTTGCGCAACTGCAAAAATCTGTTCCGCCGTATAGTGCGCATCAGAATTGTTCACAATATCTAAAATCAAGCGTTTTTGTTTTGTCATCTGTTGTCCAAAATTAGAATGATTCTAAAAATTGTATATACCAATAAAATATAAAAAGCAAGCATAAAATAAAAAAACTCCAGTTTTTTAAACTGAAGTTTTTTTGATGATGGATTATTTAGCTCCGTACAAAGACTTATAGAGCTCAATCTCTTGTTCATTGCCACGCTTAAGCAGCACCTTAAAAGAATTTTCGTTACAAAAACGGCGAATCTTGATATAAGCCATAATGTAGCGATGAACGCCGAAATTGATGAGTTCCTGCTCGCCCAGATAGCCGAAGGAATTGCGGGCTGCGGCCTTTTCAATTTCTTCCGAATCGCCGCGGTGTATCAACTCTACAACTGCGCCGGCGCTAAAGGAACTGACGTCCAAATAAGCCAGGATTTCATCACGCACGCCGCGTTGGATAAGTGCTTTTTCCGCAGCCTCATAAAGTTTGTGACTCTTGGTATAAGTCAAAATCTCTTGATGAACACCGCGCTTGATTAAAGCAATCTCTCCGCGTTCCGGCAATGGACGAACTGCAATATAAGCCAAAATCTCCTCGGAATTACCGCGTTCTACAAAAACCTGACTTGCAGCCGGAGTAAAGCGAAAAGACGGATTAGCCCAGATGAACTTTAAAATTTCATCATGATTACCACTCTGAAGCAAAGCAATCTGCTTTTTTTCAGTAAGAGAAATAGTTCCACTCATATAAAAAAATAATTAAACGTTAATAATCTCAAAAACTGAAAAAGAAAATACCATATTTTTTTGCTCTCTGCAAGTTAAAAATGACAAAAAAGCTTTTGAATCTAAAATATTGCCAAAAACAAAAATCTGTGTTATACTGAAATCCTCAAATTTAAGGATTATGATTAAGAATTGTTTTAAGTATTTTGCAGCTGCTGCAGTTTTGTGTGTTTTTTATTTATTCATAACTTTGCCTACAAGTTGTTCTAAGAATGACAGTAAGCAGGAGGAGAACGAAGAAGTTATTGATGAAAGACTTGCATCGGTGCCTTGCGACAATGTTGCCAGAGCCAATGAGTTATCTGAAGATATCTTCTCGTTTATATGTCTTGTAGAAGGCGGAGTTTTAAATGAGAAAACAAGCGAAACATATCACTGCGGAGCTAGGTGGACAACTTGGTACGGCGTGACAACTACTCCGGAAGGAAAGTTTCTGAAGAAAGGTCAGCGCATTACTAAGGCAACCGCCAAAGAGTGGGCTTTTTATCATTTGCGCCAGCAGGTTTATCCTTTCTTAAAATATTTTTCTCATCCATTGTCTGACGAGCAAATCATTGGTATCTGCTTGTTTGCTTACAATGTCGGAGGAGAAGCTTTGACCGGATATTCAGCCGATGGGCAAAAGGTTAAAGAGCCATGCGAATTTTTTAAGGCTGTCGAAAAATATGAAGACCCGGAAACGTGTGTCAACAAAATGACAGAGTATAGAAAATCCGCAGGAAAACGTGCCAACGGCCTGCTCAAACGCCATTGGGTTCAAGGTGCCGCTTATTTAGGTATTTTGACAGCCCGCAACATCGGCGATTTGGAACCTAGAAAATTTTACCAAACCAAAAATTTTGGTAATTATTACTGGGTGGACAAAGAGCGTCAGCCGCAGGTGGGTAAAGATGGTTTTTACAAACTTCGCTTTGACGATGTGACTATTAACAATTTCTTCAATATGAATGAAGGAGTTAATGTGACTGTAAATTCCATTAAGTAACAAAAAAGAGGGATTGCTTTGTATCAAAGCAGTTCCTCTTTTTTTGAGTTTAAGTATTGGCTTTTTTAACTTTAGCACAGATAAAATCCAACAATTCGCCTACTGTAAGGTTTGGATTTTTTGCAATGTAATGAGCAATTTCATCATCATTTTCAAGCTCCAGCTTAAATTCCATTTTCATGCTGATGTACATTGCACTGATGCTGTCCATACTTAAATCATCACGCAAACGATCGCTTTCCTTAATGTCATCAACATTCAATTCAAGGCGAAGCGTTTTCAGTAACTCGGATTTCAAATCCTTTTTTTTCAAACCTGTATCCATAATAATATATCTTTAATAAATTAACATTCTGATTTTATACAAAATACAAAATTTGTCAATATGGGATTGTTATTTTTCAAATCAAATAAGCATATTTATATGGCAATGTATTTTTGAACAAACATTGCATATATTTTCTATTTCTGAAATAGACACATTTTTCAGGCACGTTTGATTTTTTGAACAAAATTCATCTCCCCACAAGTAATATGTTCCATTAACAAACCAAACCCGTTCTAAAACATTATGCAATGGCTTGGCTGTTTTATTTAATAAATTTCTGCATACCTGCATGTACATTATATCATCTGCAGTGTTCCATTGGATTAACAGATGCATTTTTAATCCGCTGTCTTTAATTAAATAAACACCAACATTCATACCTATAGAATCATGAAAAATATTGTTGTTCATTTTTTTCCAAGTCGGCGGCACTGCGCTAATTCCTGTTGCTAAATCAACCAAACCGTAAGTGTCATTAGTATCAATATTGATATTTCTTTTAAAATCGTCTAAATGTTCCAATAGGCTTAAAATTAAAAAATTATACTCATTTAATACCTTATTCATTTTATATTCTTGCATAGCTTTGGAATAACCGGCAATACCGCCCACAGACAGAACGGCAATAATTGCCAGTACCCCCAGCATTTCTATCATCGAACGACCGGATTGCGACACACTCTTATAGTCATCCTTGGCTTTGAGCGTCAGCTCATTCGCCGAGGATCCAGGATGGTATATCCGATTTAATAGTTTAAGGAATGGAAAAAACATAAACAAGCGTTTCCAGCACCCGTCATTGCCGGACGCGTTCCGGCAATCTTGTCTGAGCATACTCCTTTTAAATAATATAGCAAATTTATTGACTTGGTTAGTCACTTGCTGCACCCAGATTACCGGAACAAGTCCGGTAATGACGGAGGACAGACGAGAGACTGTACTATTTGCTTCATTTAATAATATTGCCATAAAATTCCTGGATCCTCGAGGCAGTTCGCTACGCTCACGCTCAAGGATGACACTGAGAGCGGAGGAGAACAAACGAACGCCCAAACAATTCTTCAAATTTTTTAATATCATCACAACTCCCTATCATTTTGAAATTACAACAAAAAAGCTGTCGGCGAGACAGCTGGAAGTTCGTAACTATTAAAACACAAATAGTGTAGCATATTCGCTATATATTATAGCACATTTTGCTACCTTCCAGCTTTCGCCAGAAGGTATTTAACGTCTATTTTAAGACGGTGTTTTAAGAGGTTACGACACCTCGGACAAGCTATCGCTTATCTGTTATTGTTTTTATAGGCAAAACAAATAAAAGTAAAGCTCATTTTTATTTGACATTTTACCTCCCCTCGCCTAAGCTGGGGAAAATTTTGAAAAGGGTTGAAAATGCGCTATAAAATTACGGTGGAATATGAGGGAACTCACTTGGTGGGCTGGCAAAAGCAAAAAGACGGTCCCAGCGCTCAGGAGTTTTTAGAAAAAGCTATCTTGGGCTTTTCGCACCAAACAGCCGAAGTATTCGGAGCCGGTCGCACCGATGCCGGAGTCCATGCTTTGGCGCAAGTGGCGCATTTTGACTTAAACCTGGATTTAAGCGAATATAAAATTATGGAAAGCCTGAACGCTTTGCTGCGCGAACTGCAAGCGCCGGTCAGCGTGCTGCAGGCGGAAAAAGTTTCAACAGACTTCCACGCTCGTTTTTCCGCTGTCGGACGCGGCTATATTTATCGGATTTTGAACCGCCGCGGCCCCAGCCCTTTGCTGATAGACAGAGTTTGGCGCGTGCCGTACCCGCTGGATATTGAAGCCATGCGGCAAGGCGCGCAGTATTTACTCGGACATCACGATTTCAGCTCCTTCCGCGGGGCAGGGTGCCAGGCCAAAAGTCCGGTCAAAACTTTGGATAAGCTGGATATTGAACGCATCGGCGATGAAATTATTTTTACGGTGGAAGCACGTTCGTTTATTTATCATCAGGTGCGCAATATGGTCGGCACGCTGAAAGAAGTCGGCAACGGCCGCCTTAAACCGGAAGACGTCAAAACAATTTTGGAAGCCTGCGACCGGACTAAAGCCGGTATCAGCGCCCCCGCCTGCGGTTTGTATCTGAACAAAGTTATGTATTAAAGTGAACATTATTGACATGAATAACCATATTGTATATAGTATAAATGTTCTTGTTTGGTTCTTTTTAGGAAGGTAATATGTGTATAGATTTATTTTGCGGTGATTGCTTAGATGTTATGAACCAGCTAATTAAAAACGGCGTAAAAGTAGATGCAATCATAACAGACCCTCCATATGGAACAACTGCTTGCTCATGGGATACAATTATTCCACTTGATAAAATGTGGAAGTGCTTAAAAGAAATCCGCAAAGAAAATAGTCCAATTCTGTTATTTGGCAACGAACCATTTAACAGTTATTTGCGTATTTCAAATATTGAGGAATATAAATATGATATATATTGGCAAAAAGAACGAGCAACAAATATTTTTCAATTAAAAAAAAGACCGGCAAAAGTTATTGAAACTATAAATGTCTTTTATAATAAACAATGCACTTATAACCCACAAATGGTTAAATATGACGGTCCGTTAAGAACTAACAAAATAAAAAACGGTAAACTGGGGGTTTTAATAGATTCCAGAAACCGAAAGCCTAATGAATATCAAGATAAAGGCATCAGATACCCTTTACAAATTGTCAATTTTAAAAGAGATATTTTAACATCAAACTTACACCCAACACAAAAACCAGTATCTTTAATGGAATGGCTTATTAAAACATATACCAATGAAGGCGATACTGTCTTAGACTTTACTATGGGGTCAGGTACAACAGGAGTTGCTTGTAAAAATCTGAACAGAAATTTTATCGGTATTGAACTTGATGAAAATTATTTTAGCATTGCTAAAGAACGTATAAATAACTGTATGCAGTCAGATTTATTTCAGAATGTTATATAACATTTCATAATTCAAACCTTTTACGAAGTAGTTTTCCATGTGATATTTAAGCGTGTCATTGTTAATGTGAAATTGCCCTTCCCCTTCATTATTACGATGTTGCTTATTGCTATACCCTTGACAATTTTTAACTTCTTCAGAGGTCATTTTGAAAACCAAAATTTTATCAGCAAAAAACAAACCATAGTATAATATGTCAAATTCTCTGCATTTTACTTGCTGAATATTGCAGTCAAAAGAATATGTATCAATGTCTGTATATTTCATTGCACGGTTAGCTAAATTGGCTTTTAGGCATTGGTCTATAACATTTTTTTCATTAATTTTGCTATCATTTTCTTTCATTACAGTTGAAAATTTAACTTCAACTCTTTTCTTGTTTTCTTTATCAAATTTATCATATTCTAAAGTGTGAGAATCCTCAAGTTGATAGATTTTTTTTATCATTATTTCCGCGACACTACCAAATCTTCTGGTTCTCAAGGCAAAAATACCATCTCTAAATTCTGAAATATTCATAATATTATTCTCCGGTAAAAAGTTCTGAATTAAAAAAATCTTTTAATGAAACATTAAATGACTTACAGATTTTGTTTAAATTTATAACAGATATATTACGTTCGCCTCGTTCAACACTTCCAAAATATGTTCTGTTAAGGCCAGAACTTAAAGCACAATCTTCTTGAGATAAATTGAGGGACAACCTGATTTCTTTTATTCTTTTTCCAACTTGTTTTTGAATCATTAAAAAACTCCTACTTTTAATAAGTAAGAGTTTAAAAACATACCTCTTTTAAGTCTACCGCTTTTAAGTATCTTTTAAAGAAAATGCGACAGGAGATTTTTTAGTCCCAGTCCGATTAAGACCAAGCCGGCGATGATTTGCAGATATTTTTCCGGTACCTTTTTCAGGCAGCAATTTAAATTAAAGCCGATTAACCCTACGGCAAAAGACACCGCGCCGATAATCAGCGAAGCCTGCAGCAGCGGCGTTTTAGTTAAATAAAGCATAGTTCCGCTGACCAACGCATCAATACTGGTGGCAATTCCGATGGTAAAAGCTACTTTCCAGCTCAGGCGCTTGCGTTTTTTGACAATATTTTCCTCACCGTTTTCTTCTATGGCCTCGCGAATTACATTTATGCCCAGCGCCGTAAAAACCAAAAACACTAAAATATAGTCAAAACGGGAAATCCACGCGCTGATAACCGCGGTTCCGGCAAAGCCGAACAACGGCATTACAAATTGCATAACGCCGCAGGTTCCGGCCAAACGCAAAGCCATAATACGCCGGTGGCGCTTGATAATCAGCCCATAGGCAAACGCTATGCCGAAAACATCTACCGCCAGTGCTAAGCCAAGGCAAAAAATTTCTAAAAAGTCCATTTCATTTTCTCCGTTTCTGCCTTTATAAATTAAGCCTTGCAGAAAAGCAACAAAACTCTTGCACCGTTTGCATATTTTCGCTAGTCTAATGCCAACAAAAGGATTGTAAAAAATGATTGCTAAATTACGCGGGCTGATTGACACAATCGGCGATGATTATTGCATTATAGACGTGAGCGGCGTGGGCTATCTCGTTTCCGCCTCGTCTAAAACTTTGGGCAAATTGGCACAAGGGCAAGAAGCGACACTATTGACCGAAATGGTGGTGCGGGAAGACAGTCTGTCGCTGTTCGGTTTTGCCGATGCGTGGGAAAAAGAATGGTTTTCCACACTTACCAAAGTTCAGGGAGTTGGTGCAAAAGTATGTTTAAGCATTCTGTCGGTTTTAACTCCGGCGCAGCTTTCACAAGCCGTCAGCGCGCAGGATAAAGCTTCTTTTTGCCGCGCTTCCGGCGTGGGACCTAAACTTGCCGCGCGCATTGTTACCGAACTCAAAGATAAAATCGTCACAATTCCGGTTGGTGTTTCCGGCGGCAATGCTGATGAAGTTATAGAGGGCGCTCCGGCGGCTCAAGTCGTTTTACCGAAAGACGCCGACTATTCTAAGAGCGAAGATGTTATTTCTGCTCTGGTTAATCTGGGATATCAGCGTTTGGAGGCTTACCGCGCTGTATCTAAAGCCGTAGCGGAAAATCCGGACGCCAATGTACCGACGCTTATCCGCCTCGCCTTAAAAGAATTTGCTCAAAAGGAATTTTAGACCATGAAAGATGATACGCGAATCGTTAGTCCGCAAGCTCAAGCCGAAGACGAACAAATCGGCAACAATCCGGTCAGCCTGCGTCCGACAAGTTTGGACGATTTTGTGGGACAGCGAGATGTCTGCGATAATTTAAAAGTGTTTATCGCCGCCGCCAAACAGCGCGGTGAAGCGCTTGACCATGTGCTGCTGTTTGGGCCTCCGGGATTGGGTAAAACCACGCTTTCTTCTATTGTCGCCAAGGAATTGGGAGTGGGTTTTCGCGCCACTTCGGCGCCGATGATTTCTAAATCCGGCGATTTAGCGGCGATTTTAACCAATTTGGAACGCAACGACGTACTGTTTATTGATGAAATCCACCGCCTGAATCCGGCGATTGAAGAAGTTTTATATTCCGCCATGGAGGATTTTCAGCTGGATCTGATTATCGGCGAAGGCCCTTCCGCCCGCTCGGTGCGCATAGACCTGCAGCCGTTTACTCTGGTCGGCGCCACTACTCGTTCCGGATTGCTTTCTACTCCGCTGCGCGAACGTTTCGGCATTCCTTTGCGCTTGGATTTTTATTCGCATGAAGACTTAAAGAAAATCGTACAGCGCAATGCTAAACTTTTAAACATAGAAATTTCCGAAGACGGAGCTATGGAAATCGCCAAGCGTTCACGCGGAACGCCGCGTATTGCCGGACGATTGCTGCGCCGCGTGCGGGACTTTGGTGCTGTTTCTGCGCAAAAGGTTATAGACTCGCATATTTCTGATATGGCGTTAAAGCGCTTAGATGTCGATGATTTCGGGCTGGACGCTTTTGACCGCCGCTATTTGAACTGCATTGTCAAAAATTACGGCGGAGGGCCGGTAGGAGCAGATACGTTGGCGGCGGCTCTTTCGGAAGAGCGCGACACCATTGAAGAAGTCGTGGAGCCGTTTTTGCTTAAGCTCGGATTTTTGCAACGCACCCCGCGCGGACGCATTATTTCGCAGCTGGGCTATCGTTACTTAGGGATTAACATGCCGGCAAAACAAACCAAACAGTATGAACTTTTGGAAACTTTGGAGGATTAAACAATGTTTGAAAATACACTTCCGGCTTTGGGCAAAATCGAAAACAAAATTTTTACTTATCCGGTGCGGGTTTATTATGAAGATACTGATGC
>CAVGVF010000054.1:0-10117 GCA_963632615.1 uncultured Eubacteriales bacterium | reverse complement strand
TATTTAAGGAGATAAAAATGTTAAGAGAAGATTTGCAAAACAGCTTAAAAGAAGCAATGAAAAATAAAGATATGAAAACTGTCAGCGCCGTACGCCTGATTATTGCCGGACAAAAAGAAAAAGACGTAGATGCCCGCGCTAAAGGCTTGGAAAAAGCCAGCGATGCCGATTTGCTTGCCATGATGCAGACCATGATTAAGCAAAGAAACGAATCTATCAAAATTTATAATGAAGGCAACCGCCCGGATTTGGCCGAAAAAGAACAGACTGAAATTGATGTAATCAACCGCTTTTTGCCAAAGCAGATGGATGCCGCCGAAATTGACGAAGCCATCAAAGCCGCTATTGCCGAAACCGGTGCTGCCGGCATCCGCGATATGGGCAAAGTTATGGGTTCGCTCAAAGCAAAATATGCCGGAAAGATGGACTTTGGAGCCGCTTCGGCAGCAATTAAGAAGTTTTTGGCCTAAATAAAGGTTGCTGCGGCCAAGCGATGAATGACGATTTACAAAAATTCTTAGACGAGCTGCGCAGTAGAATTTCTATTGCCGATGTTGTCGGAAACAAAGTAAAACTGACGAAAAGAGGGCGTGAGTATTTAGGCTTATGCCCTTTTCACAATGAAAAAACGCCGTCATTTACCGTTAATGAAAGCAAAGGCTTTTACCATTGTTTCGGCTGCGGAGCCCATGGCGATATTGTCAAATTTGAAATGGACGCCAACGGCCTGCCTTTTATGGAAGCAGTAAAAAAGCTTGCCGATAAAGCCGGAATGCAGCTGCCGGTCTGGTCCAAAGAAAGCCAGGAACAAAACCTGAAACGCAAATCCTTATATGAAATTATGGATATCGCCTGCGCTTATTTTGAAAAATGCCTGAGAATGCCGGTTGGTGCGCATGGACTGGCCTATTTCCGAGACAAGCGGGCTTTAAGCGAAGAAACTATTAAAAAATTCCGTTTGGGCTATGCGCCGAGCGGCAACGGGCTGAAAGCCTTGCTGGCGTCAAAAGGCATATCCGAACATGATATGGCCGAACTCGGGCTTATCGCCGTGCCGGAAGATAAAAACCGCCTGCCGCACGATTTTTTCCGCGACAGAGTAATGATTCCGATTATGGATAAACAAGGCAATGTGATTGCTTTCGGCGGCCGCATTATGGACAATAGCCAGCCTAAATATCTGAACTCGCCGGAAACTCCGATTTTCAATAAACGCCGTATTCTATATAATATGAACCATGCCCGCGAACCGGCTTACGGAGCCAAGCGGCTTATTATCTGCGAAGGCTATATGGATGTGATTGCGCTGGACAGCTTCAATTTTAATTATGCGGTGGCGCCTTTGGGCACAGCTTTGACCGAAGAGCAGATTTTAGAAGCCTGGCGCGTGTGCAACACCCCTACTCTTTGTTTTGACGGCGATGGAGCCGGTATTAAAGCCGCCATCCGTTCGATTGACCGCGTGCTGCCGATACTCAAGGCCGGATATTCGGTTAATTATATTTTCTTAAAAGAAAAGAAAGACCCGGATGAGCTATTGCACAGCCTTGGCGCACCGGTATTTGAGCAATATTTGCAAAAAGCCAAGCCGCTGGTGGATATTTTGTGGCATAAATGCAAAATGAATAAAGATACCGACACGCCGGAACAAAAAGCCCTGATAGAAAAAGAAACTTTTGAAGAAGTGGCAAAAATTAAGGACGAGCAAATCCGCAGCTATTATGCTCAGGAAATGAAAAAGCGGATTTACTACACTTTCGGCAAAGGCTCAATTTATAAAAATGCGCAAACGGCGCCAAACAGCGTGCAGCCTGCCGCCGAAACAGCGCAAAAACCGGCTTATACGCCTCGCCGCAAAAAGCCGGAAGCCGAACCGGTTTATCATTTTGTAAAAAAGCCTCCGCTTAATGATTTGGTTATACGCGGAATTATCGCTGCCATGCTTTTATATCCGGAACTGATTGAAAAATATGAAGAAAAGCTGACGGCTTTTGAAATAAACGATTCGAAAATGGCTAAAGTGCTGGCGGAAATTATTGAAATCCACCAAGAAGATGAAAATACGGACAGCGAACAGCTGATTGAAAAGCTTAAACTTAATTTTGCAGCTGAAATCGGCGATTTATGGGAAATAAATATGTATAAATCGCAGAAATCCACCTTGCCGAGTCTTAAAGCGGAAATTGATAACGGTTTACTGGAAATTCAATTAAAACAAATTGATAGTGAACTAAAAGAATGCACTACTTTAATGAGCAGTCAACCGGAAAATTCGGCAGAAATTTATGAGCGCTATAAAAATTTATTAAAAGAGCGCAATAACCTGATTTTAGCAAAAGAATAAACTTTAATTTTATCCTATAAGCAACTGCATTCCCAATATGCGGTTGTTTTCTTTTATAGCAAAAGCGCCCTGCTCTTTTACAGAACAAGGCGCTGATATTTATATATATCTGCCTAGAATTTGTATTTGGCGCTGACATATCCGGTATGGTCGGCATAATCCTTGCGGAATTTACCTTCATAACCAACACTGCTTTCAACCCGCGGAGTGAGATAGAAAGTCACACCGGCGCCGGCTTCTATGCCAAAGCGGTTCAAGCGCTGTCCGTTTACAAAATAGCCGGATCCGTTCGGCAGAGTAACAACAGCGTCTTCCTTATCGGAAATAAAGTCGTAGGTTGCAGCCAAACGAGCTTCCGGACGCCAATAGAAACTGTGCGTTCCGATGCAGCTGACTAAATCTTTTCCGACTTTTACATCGGCAACCGCGGTCATAACGTCCATGGTTTCAGCCTTAACCGCCTGCCCTGCGCCGTCAACATAATCATCGCGGTGAATATTGTTGTAGCGCAAGCCGATTTCCGGAGTAACATCGGTTTCGGCAACTTTTGCATTGTAGCCGGTCATAACCTGAGCGCCCAAATTGTCGACATCAAACTTGCCTTTATAGCTGTTGCCGGCAACATGTTTGGTTTCGTCATATTCCGAATAGCCATAAGAAGCCACGGCATTGATATACCAATCGTTCGGACGATATTCGGCATAAACAAAGCCGGCATGCGTATCAACATCGCTGTCGCGCATAAATCCGGAAATATCGTTGGCAAAATAGCTGTATCCGGCACCGACTTTCAGCGCCATGCTCAGCTGCTTATCCACACCCAGCGAAACGCCGTAGTTATCTGAGCTAAAGCCGTAAGATTTTGAATTATCGTCAACTTTTGTATGATTGCCAAAAGCTCTCGCCCAAGCGCTGACACCGTTATAAATATAACTGTCGCCCGAAGACAGCCCCAGTTTATTCTTTTGATAGGTTTCATTCAAATGCGAAGTTACGGCGCTGAACGATTCCACACTGTGATTTACGGAGGTTGTGCGGACAATCGGCGTATCGCTCGGAGCCAGCGCACTCAAAGCCTCATTAAAGGCTTCGGCGTTGTTTTGCGCCAAATCAGCCAAATTATCGGCCAAATCGGCGCTGACTGAACCTTCGGTAAACTTACTGCCGTCAACCCAGGCTTTGGCTTCATTCGCATTGTTTTCCGTACCGTTATTTTCGCGGCTGACATCCTCGGCGGTTTTAATCAGGCTAATGATATAGTCGCCGGCTTTTTCAGCTTTTTCAAAGCGATACATATTGTTATCGGCCACGCTGGCAAAGTTATCGGTAAAGTCTGTGCCGCTTTCCAGCAAGGTTACGATTTTCTGCTTATTCGTCAAATCAACAATACCCTGCCCCAGCGACGCTTTCAAATCGCCGCCGTTGATAACCAGATTATCGGCTTTCAGCAAACCGTTGCCGTTATCTTTAACATTGATTTTTACGGTTGAGCCGTCATTGAAAGTGGCGTTTTTCAATTTGATTGTCTGATCGCCCACATTCAAAACGCCGCCGTCAGCCACAAAGTTATTTACCTCGGCCAGCTCTGTGCCCTCAGCAAGATTAAACTCGCCGCCGCTCACGTGCATATTATCAGCCGTGATATTGCCGTTCAGATTGTAGCTGCCGCTGTTCATATTCATTGAACCGGCAGTAATATCGCTGTTCAGGTTGAAATTGCCTTCGCCGCCGACATTGATTGTACCGGTGCCGCTGATTTGGCTTTCCAAATTGGTGGAAGTGTTGGATTTGATGTTCATTGTGCCGTTATTTTCGGCAAATGCGCCGCCAAAGTTTTTGATTGTGACATCGTTTAGGCTGACGGTCTGTCCGTTGGCAATCGTCATACCGCCCAAGCCGGCGCCGTCCACCGTGTGCCCGTTGCCGCTGATAGTCAGCTTATCGCCGACCAAGCTGCCCAAATTCGTATCGGTGGTAAAGTCTTTGCCCATAGCAAATACTTTGTTGGCGTTTTCAAACTGCACAGCGGTTTCCAAAGCCTCGACATTGCCGAATTTCAGGTTTCCGCCCAAATCATCGGTTTCATAAACAATCAGATAGCTGTTGGTGTCGGTCGGATTCATCACAACCGTAACATCATCCGCCAGAGCCGTGCTGTTTTTAAGGTTATTATCGGCCACGCGGACTTTGATAATATGATTTGTACCGTCAGCGATAATATTGATATTGTCAATCAGCACTTTGCTGCCGTTAGAAGAAACAGCCTCGCTGCTGCCGGTCATGGTATCGGCTTTTTTATTTGCCAAATCCACATCCAGCGCCGTGTTCAAGTTTTCATTCAGCTGCAAATTGCCCAAATTGTGGTCGTTGGTTTCATTGTCGGTCAAAGACAAAGCGCCGCCGTTGGCTGCAAAGTTTACATCATCGGCAAACGAGCCCATATTGCCGTTTTCATCGCGGCCAAAGCTCAGAGTGCCTTGGTTCAGGTTCAAGGTATTGCCGGAAATTTCGGCTTTTACATTCAGCTTGCCCGCACCGTCGGCGTTGATAGTGCCGGTGCCGCTGATTGCGCTTGCCAAATTGGTTTCGGTGTTGGAAATAATGTTCAAAGTGCCGTTATTTTCAGCAAACGCGCCGTCAAAACCTTTGACTGTGGCATCGCTCAGACTTGCGGTCTGTCCGCCGGAAATAGTCATTCCGCCAAAGCCGCTGCCGTCAATGGTGTGATTGTTGCCGATAATATTCAAGCCGTCATTTTTCAAAGCGCCCAAATCGGTTTCAATAACGGCGTCTTCGCTCATTTCAAAATCCTTGTCGGCTTTTTTGAACTGTACGCCGGTTTCCAGCGCTTTAACATTGCCGAACTTCAAATTACCGGAAGTTTCATCGGTTTCATATTCCACCAAATAAATATTGTCTGCGGTTGTCAATTTTTCGGAAGCTTCCGCCAAAGTCATTTTATCTTTGATGTTTTCATCAGCGACTTTGACTTTGAGAATATGCCGTTCGGTATCGGAAACAGCCTTGATGTCGTTCAAAATCAGGCTATGTTCGCCATTGGCGCCGGCACCGCCGAACACATCGGCTTTAACGTTTGCTAAATCAACATCCATTGCGGTGTTTAAATCGGCGTCAAGCTGCAGATTACCCAGATTATGCTCGTTGGTTTCGCCGTCCTGCGCTGTCAAAGCACCGCCGCTGACCACAAAGTTTACATCATCGGCAAAAGTACCGACCGACTTGCCGAACTCAGCGGAATTATAGGAGCCGAGTTTCAGCAGACCTTGCGTCAGGTTCAGAGTATTGCCGGATACTTGGTTGTTTACGGCAATCACATCGCTGGCGGAATTTTCGGTAATTTGACCGGCCAAGTTAATAGTGCCGCCGTTGCCGGTAACAGCATCGTTAAGCACAATATCGCCGCTGTTAAAGTTGATAGTGCCTTCATTATAAATAGCGTTAGAACGCTTGGTTCCGCCTTGTTCCGCATAGTTGCCGGTAAATTCGCTGGCGCCGCTGAAAGTGATATTACCGGCGTTCCAGATAGCGCCGCCGTCGGTTTTGGCGTCTGCGCCGCTCACATAGTTGCCGATGAACGATGAGGAGGCAATGTCATCAATATTCATCTGCGCAGCATTGTAAATAGCACCGCCTTGCGCGTATGCATCTTCTCCTGTGCCGGTGGTTTTAGCATAGTTGCCTTTAAAGTTTCCGGCAAGTTTGCCAATACCAGTTGATTTGTCATTCCAATAATTATTTAGAATAGCTCCGCCAAGTGAAAAAGTACCGTTAGTTTCCGCATAATTGTTCTCAAAATCTCCGCTAATGCTATTGATAGTCCCTAAGTTCAAGATGGCACCGGCACGAGCCAATGCTGCACCGCCAGTACTTTTAGCAGAGTTGTTGATAAAGTTACCGGTAAGAGTTTTAATAACACCAGTATTATTGTTATTGATAGCACCGCCGGTGGCTCTAGCTCCTGCAGAAACGGAGTTATTGCTAAAATTGCCGGTTATAGAAGATATTGTACCCATAATATTATTAACAGCACCGCCATTAGCTTGATTATTCGTGGAAATAGCATAGTTATCAGAGAAATTACCTTTTATATCTCCGATTTGTGCTTTATAGTTATAAATAACACCGCCGTTGGCTTGTCCGTTTTCTGACTGAGCATAATTGCCGGTAAATTTTCCGGTAATATTTCCGATAGTTGAAGAAGCATTATCTATAGCGCCGCCACGAGCACCACTTTCTATTGAAACAACATGATTTTTAGAAAAATCGCCTTCAATTTCGTTGATTGGGGATTTATCCCAATTCAGAATAGCTCCGCCATAAACTGTATTTTTCTCTGATCTGCTGGAATTATTTTCAAAATTTCCCTGCAATTTTTCGATAGTTGCCGTGTTTCTATTATAAATCGCCCCGCCGCCGGCTGCACTGCTGCCTTCTGTAACTTCGGCATAGTTATCAACAAAATTGCCGATAATATTCTTAATTGATGTTTCAACATTATAAATAGCACCTCCCATAGAACCAAAATAACCTGTAGAATCACGTTTGCTTTTAGCATAGTTACCTATAAAGCTGCCATTTATATCATTGAGCACGGAATTGTAATTATAAATAGCACCGCCGCTGCTGGAACTTTTTTCTGACAGAGTATAGTTGCCGGAAAAGTCGCCTTTTATATTTCCCATAGAGGCTGAACTATTAGAAATCGCTCCACCTTCTGCATAACCATTTACAGACTGAGCATAATTATTGGTAAAGTTACCTATTACATCTTTAATACTAACTTCTCCGCTATAATTACTAACTGCCAAATTTGCCAGAGCACCGCCATAAACATATCCTTCTGAATAAGCATGGTTATTTTCAAAATCGGCGGTAATATTCCCGATAGTCGAATTCATATTCAGGATAGCTCCGCTGGTAGAGCTTTCCTTACTAGAAACATAGTTGCCGCTGAATTTACCGCTGATATCACCGATTGATGCTTTATCATAATTATAAATCGCTCCGCCTTGAGCTACATTTTCTACACTTTCAGCATAGTTATTGTTGAACACGGCGTTAATATTATTTATTTTTCCTGAACCACGGTTAGCAACAGCTCCACCTACAGCAGCACCATTACCTTTGATATTTTTAGTATGGTTACTGTTAAACTCACCGGAAATATTGTTTATTGTAGAAGACCAATTAGCGATTGCCCCGCCTTCTGCTCCGACATAACCGTCTCTATCGTAAAACTTAGTTTCAGCAAAGTTTTCAATAAACTTGCCGCTGATGTCGCCGATGGTCGCTTTATCGTCATTTAATATAGCTCCGCCATAAGCATTGTTATTATTTGAAATCAGATAGTTATTTTCAAAATTGCCGCTGATGCCGGAGATGTTGGCCGTGCTGCCGACATTATAAACCGCGCCGCCGCGAAGTCCACCGTCTTTTTGCACGCCGTTGTTGCTCATATTGGTGTTGTTTATGCTCAAATTGCCTCTGTTAGACACAAACGCGCCGCCAAAGTTTTTGATGTTCACATCGTTCAGGCTTACAGTCTGCCCGTTGGCTACGCTCATTCCGCCGAAACCGGCACCGTCCACCGTATGCCCATTGCCGTTGACATTCAGCTGTTCATGCTGCAAAGCGCCCAAATTGCTCTCTATTGTCGTGTCATCATCCAAAGCAAAATCGGTTGCGGCTTTTTTGAACTGCACGGCTGTTTCCAGCGCTTTGATATTGCCGATCTTTAAATTGCCGGAAGTTTCGTCGGTTTCATATTCCACCAAATAGGTGTTGTCTGCAGTTGTCAATTTTTCGGCAGCTTCAGCCAAAGCCATTTTATCTTTAATGTTTTTATCAGCGACTTTGACTTTAATAATGTGCCTGCTGGTATCTGACACAACCTTGATATCATTCAAAATCAGACTATATTGGCCATTAGTGCTTGTACTGCTGAATACATCGGCTTCTGCATTTGCCAAATCAACATCCATTGCGGTGTTTAAATCGGCGTCAAGCTGCAGTTTTCCCAAATTATGCTTATTGGTTTCGCCGTCCTGAGTTGTCAAAGCGCCGCCGCTGACTACAAAATTCACATCGTCAGTAAAAGTACCGATATATTTAGTGTTAAGCAAAGTTGAATTATAATGCCCAAGTTTTAGCGTACCTTTCATCAAGTTGATTGTGTTGCCTGAAACGGTATTATTTAAAGCGGTTATGCCATCATCAATACCGGTAATATTTATGTTGCCGGTATTCCAACCGTTTATGGCATCATTTATTACTATATTTGTACCCTGTAAATTAATTATACCACTGTTATAAATAGCATTTGATGTTTTTTTACCATTTTTTTCCACATAATTATCTGTAAATGATGTCTCTCCAGTAATAGTTAATGTTCCGCTGTTATAAATAGCTCCGCCTAAGGCTTCTCCATTTTCTGATTTTGCAAAATTACCTACAAAATTTCCAGATATACTGCCGATAGTATTGTCATGATTATAAATTGCCCCGCCATAGGTGTTATTAGTCGAAGAGACATAGTTACCAATAAAATTTCCAGTTATATTGCCGAGCGTTCCTCGATTATAAATCGCTCCGCCATAGGTATTATCAGCCAGAGAAGAAGCATAATTGCCGATAAAATCTCCGGTTAAATTACCACTATTTTCACTATTATAAATTGCTCCGCCGCTTGCAGATTTTAAAGAAGAATAAGCGTAGTTGCCGATAAAATTTCCTGATACATTACCAAGAATTTTACCATTATGAATAGCTCCGCCAAAAGTTTCTCCGTTTTCTGATTTTACATAATTGCTGATAAAATTTCCTTTTATATTGCCTGCTGTATTGAAATTAAAAATCGCCCCGCCAGTAGCATCACCGGCAGAATTAACATAGTTACCAACAAAATCTCCGGCTACATCTCCGATAGTATTGTAATTATAAATTGCTCCGCCGTTAGATTTAGCATTTTCTGACTTTGCATAGTTATTTACAAAATTTCCGGTTATATTGCCGAGCGTTCCTCGATTATAAATCGCTCCGCCATAGGTGTTATCGGCCGAAGAAGAAGCATAGCTACCAACAAAATCTGCATAGATATTATGACTATCATTAGAAGAATTGCTAATTGCTCCGCCCAAAACTATTGAATCTGATGTTTGATTTACACCATTAAACAAAGCTTTTTCGGTCTCACTGCCGATATCGCCGGTTAAATTGGTTTGACGTTCGGTATAGACAGTTCCGCCTTCAGGTTTAGTATAGGTATATTCAAAATATTGGGATTTGTCGGCTGAAATATCGACTTTGAGCATATTTTTGTTATCGGGGTTATACTCTTCAGCACTGATTTCTTTCCAGGTTATGTTTTTTGAAGTGCTTAAATCATCAGCCGACAGTGAATAATCATTCGCGTTTGCGGCGCTGACGCCAAGGGCAAACAAGCCCATGTTAATCAAAAAACATTTTTTCAAAACACTACGATATTGCGCATTCAAAAGTCCAAGTGCAGTGCGAGTATATCTCATCTTTTATCCCCTATATTCAAATAATTAGATTAGTCCAGACTGTGTAAAAAAAACGATCGTTATTTTTACACACTACACGTAGTATAATTGAACATTTTTTTATTGCAAGCAAAATCGACAACTCTTTGATTTTTTGATGTTTCAATTTGACGTTGTGCACGTGTTAGGCGTCCCAAAAATAACGATCCTTTTTTTTACACATTCCCGCCCAGGACAGGGTTTGAAGAGG
>CAVGVF010000053.1:2649-10586 GCA_963632615.1 uncultured Eubacteriales bacterium | reverse complement strand
CTTCGGCGTGAACGAAGTGAACTGTCCGGAGAATCCAGGAATATAATGGCAATATTATTGAATGTAGCAAACAGTACGATTTCTCGTTTTTTCTCCGTCATCTTTGGGCTTGTCCCGAAGATCTTGGTGCAGCGAGTGACTAACCAAGTCAGTAAATTTGCTGTATTATTCAAAAGGAGTTTGTTGCTCCAAGATTGCCGGAACAGACTGTGCGTCATGTCCGGCAATGACGGGTGTTGGGGTTGTGGGCATAGTGTTGGTTGTAGCGTTTGTAATACCCCTCACTCGGCACTATCGTGCCACTCTCTCCCTCAAGGGGCGAGAGAACAAGGCCGGTCAATGATAGAAATGCTCGGCGTGCTGGCAATTATCGCTGTGCTGAGTGTAGGCGGCCTTGCCGGTTACTCTAAAGCGATGCAGAAATTTAAATTAAACCGCTGGAAAGAAGATATCATAACTCTTACATCAAATCTGAAGATTATGTATATGAATGAAAAAAGTTATACAAATGCCGATAACCAAATGATGATGAATGTTTATAAAGATATCGGAATTATTCCGCAAAATATGCTGGATTCGCAAAATAAAGATATGTTTGGAAATTCTTGGCAGATATATTCTTTTACTCCGCCGAACAGTTATACAGCCGTGTCACGAATATTTTTGCGGTTTTGGACATTGCCGGATAAAAATGCGGTAGAAACTTGCAAAGAAATGTTTTATTTGCAATCAGAATATGACGATTCGTGGGCTGTTGTGCTAAATGAAGGTATAACCGGTAAAAGCGGCGGTATTTTGACTGTTTGCGGAAAGTCTGCGCCTGACCACTATGCTAAAGATATGCACTGCGAACCGTTTAATTTGTCTGTTATTGCTGCCAGATGCGGAGTATGCTCTACGCAAAAATGCGATTTAATCCTGGTGCTGGCTAATGGACGTTAAGCAAAGCACCTCAGACTAAATATAGCTGAGGTGCTTAAATACAAAACTAAAAATTTTAAGAAAAATTATTTTTTTCCAGTTCGGCAAAATACTGCACTGTTTCTTGCGAAAGCTGCTCCGTTGCCGCTTTGTCGCAGGCTATTATGCCATGCTGGTGATGCTGCAGAGCGGTAATCGGCCAAACATGGGAAACATAGCCCTCAATCGCATGCTGCACGGCTTGAGCCTTTTTAGCGCCGCTGGCTAAAATCAAAACTTCTTCTGCTTCCATCATGGTTTCAATACCGATAGTCAGCGCCACAGTCGGAACTTTGCTGACATCATTATCAAAAAAGCGTGAGTTGGCGCGCAGAGTGCTTGGTGCCAAAAGCTTGGCTCTGGTGCGGGAGTTTAGTGAAGAATACGGCTCGTTTAAAGCTATATGCCCGTCTTCGCCGACGCCGCCGATAAATAGGTTTGCGCCGCCGCAGTCTTTCAGAGCTTTTTCATAGGCAGCGCATTCTTTAGAAAAGTTTGTGGTTAAGCCGTTCAAAAAATGTACATGTTCTTTTTTGACATTTACAAATTTCAAAAATTTATCCCACAATGCATACTGAAATCCGCGTTCATCGCCGGCGCCGACGCCGACATATTCGCAGGTGCCGAAAAATATGACATTTTCAAATGAAATTTTGCCCTCTTTGTAATATTTAGCCAAAACGTTAAACATACCAAGCGGCGTAGAGCCGGACGGCAAGCCCAGTACAAACGGCTTTTTCGGGGTAGGGCGGTGCTTATTGATTCTATAAACGACATAATCTGCCGCCCAAGAAGATAAATCTTCGTATGTTGGTTTTATTACAACGCGCATTTTATTTCTCCTTTAATAGTGCGGCGGAGGCGTTTCTTCGCTCTGCGGTTTAACAATATCCTGCGACAGCATATTTTTCAGCATATTATTCTGCGCCGTAAGGTTATCTATAATTTTGCCTTGCTTAACCACCATTTCACTCAAATCGTCCAAAGCTTTTTGCTGGTTGTCAAGTGTCATTTCAATAGCTATCAAACGCTGATTTATTTCCAAATCTATCATTTTACTACCCTAAAAAAAGTCAATCGGCTGAGGCTTCATCTGTTTAAGCAGCTCTAAGTCTTTCTTTTCAGCCTCACGGTTGTCAATACGTTTCAGCAAAGCTTCTTTTTCTTCATTCGGCATAATTATCATAGTGCCTGAACCGTTGTTTTTACGGTAGGTGGCACTGTAGCCGTCATCGCTGATTTCGTACGTCAGCTGTCCGTTTTCATCATATTCCTTATAGCTTTTGCCGTCCCATATTCCGTTTTTATAATTTTTTACATACTTTACTTTGCCGTTTGGATAATATGCTGTGCGGACGCCTTCCGGCTTATTGTTGACAAAGTTCATGCTGTACATCTTGTTGCCGTCGCGGTCGTATGCCAAAGCTTCGCCGGAAATAGCATCGTTTTTATACGGAACTTTAGCCATAATGTTGTTGTTTTCATAATATAACTTCAAGTCTCCGTTAAGCTCGTTATTTTTATATGTTGCTTCAGAAATCAATTTGCCGGTCTTATCATATTCCACATATTTGCCGTTGCGCTTGCCGTTTGTTACTTCGGCTTTTTCGCTCAGCGCACCGTTATCTTCAAAATATGTTTTAATCAAGCCGTTTTGAATGCCGTTTACATACGGCACATCAGCCATTTTTTCTCCGCTTTCATAATATAGCGTCATTGTGCCGTTCATATTGTCGGTTTGCGGCTTGCCATCGGCATTATATTTCAGCTGGCTGCCGGACAGTTCTTTTCCTTGATCGGTTTTCAACACATATTTAACAGCGCCGTTTTCATAATAACCTGTTTCCGTACCGGCAAATTTTCCGTCTTTAAACAGAGCCTTAACAGCGGTATTTCCAAAGTCGTCTTTCTTTGTCACTTCTCCGTTCAAAGCACCGCCGCTGTAGTCATATTCTTGATCAATGGTTCTGCCGTCGTCTTTATAAGTGATTACTTTGCCGTTGATTTCGTCATTGCGCATATAAACCTGCGCCACACGCAGTCCTTCTTTGTTATAAGATACAACATCGCCATTCAGCTTGCCGTCTACATAAGTCGAGGTTCTGGAAATATTGCCGTTATCAAAATATTCAATGGATTTGCCGTTAGGCACGCCGTTGCTGTATATTTTGTCATACATGATTTTGCCGTTTTGATAATATCCGACATCATGTCCGTTCAGTTCGTCATCCTTAAAATCGGCAATGGATTTCTTTTTGCCGTTTTCATAAAACATTTGAGCCTGTCCGGTAATTGAGCCGTCTACATACGGTAAAATGGAATAAACATTGCCGTTTTTAAAATAGTTTTTCATTTCGCCGTTAGCCAGACCGTTAACAAAATTGACTTCAACCTGCAGTTTGCCGTTTTCGTAATATTTTTTATACAGCCCGTTTTTAACATCATCGCTGAATGTCATATATTCATCAAGCTGGCGGTTAGGATAATAAGTTTTGGTTACGCCTTGCAGATGTCCGGCTTTATAGTTGGCTTCGGCATAAAGCTTGCCGTCTTCAAAATAAGTTCTTTGGATACCGTCATACAGGTTGTTGACATAATTGTTTTGCTCTTTCATTTCGCCGTTTTCATAATAAACCTGCTCGATGCCGTCGGCTTTACCGTTGGTATACGGTGTTTCCGATGAAATTTTGCCGTTTTCAAAATACTGAATCAGTTTGCCGTCAACTTGGCCGTTTGCATTAAGATTCATAACATATTTTGTTTTGCCGCTGGGATAATATCCGATTTCCGTGCCGATTTGTTCATTGTTCTGAAATTCGGCGGTGGATTCCAATTTTCCGTCTTTATCAAAAGCTTTAACCGGACCGTTCAGCTTGCCGTTTTGATAGGTGTATATTTTTTCTAAACCGCCGTCTTTATAATAGGTTTTGGTTTCGCCTTCCTGATTTCCGGCGACATAGTTTGACTCGGATTTTATATTGCCGTTGGCATAATAGGCTTTTAAGACGCCGTTTATTTTGTTATTTTTATAAGGTGTTTCCGATTTTATATTGCCGTTTTGATAATATTCTGTTTCTACGCCGTCATCGTGTTTAGCGTTCAGCGATTCTTGAAAAGCAGTGTCATCATATAAAGAAGGTTTCATATTCGGCAATAGGTTAAATTTTACGGCAATCAATAATAAAATGCCCAAAGCAACCAATGCAATCAATCCGTTATTTTTCATATTTCCTCCGTCAGCCGAAAGTTCTAATAATTATTTTTATACATAACACGAAGAATTTGCTTCTTCAAGCTTATTTGCGACAATTAACAAAAAAACTACATGTATTGAGCCTGCTGATTTTGCAGTAGTTTGAATATTGCCGGCTGTAGATTTTCGGAACCGGTTTGCTCAATATATTGCAGGTTTTGGTTTTCTTGCTCGCTCAGCGCCGTTGTGATACCGGATTTTTGATAATAATTTATACTATCTTGTTCCAAATCCATGGCGTTGCTGTTTTTACCGTTATCGGCATAATAAAGAGCCAGTTTATGCTGTGCGTTGGCAATTTGCGGAGCATACAAAACATTATCGCCGTTTTCTACCACGGTTTGATAGGCATAGACAGCCTTGTCAAAGTCTCCGCGCTGCCAGTAAATATCCCCGCAGCGGCTCCAGGCGTTAGTGTTCTGCGGAGCCAGCTCCAGTGCCAGTTCAAATGAATTTTGCGCCAGTTCGGAATTGTTTGTTCCGGCGATGGTGCCGAAAATGCAGGCGTACGATGCGGCTTGAGCGTAGGTTAATTCTTTTACCAAACCGTCTTGCGTATCGGCTTTGTCAATTTGCTGCTTGATTAAATTTTCCATCAGGCTCAGGCAATAAGAGTTATCGCCTTTGGCCCAGGCGTATACGGCATCGGCATTGTCCGGAAGCTCGCTGCGGTTGGGCAGGCTGTCAAATTTTCCGGTGTTGCAAAGGCTGATAAAATCTTTAACCGCGGAAATTGTCTGTAAAATTTCTTCTTTTTCGGTTTGTCCCTGGTTGCGGTAATACACGGCTTGAGCAATTTTCTCGGCCGAAACCTGTCGGCTCAGCATATTGATAATCAGGCTGATAAGCCGGTCGATTGTTTCTTGCTGCTGTTTATAGCTCAATTCTGTATCGCGTGCCAAATCTTCATACGCTGTTTCTTGATTTTTTTGCCAATCAAGCTGCATGTCGTATCTTTTTTGGGCTTGATCTTTAAGTTTTTCTTTCAGCTGCAAAATATCATCGGTTACGGCGGATGAAGCAATCAGCTCGCGGGAAAGTTCTTTGTCTTTTTCAATATTGGCGGCATAGCGCTGGCGGGCAAAAGCTTCGTCATTGGCGTCAACGGTCAGCCGCGGTTTTTCCATTTCCATAAAATCTTCGGTCTCATCATTGTTTAAAAGTTCGGTATGGCCTGCGGCTGCGGCCTGTGCTGCCGTATAAAAGAGTCCGGCTTCGGAAGATTCGCCGTCGGCAATGCGGAATGTATCAATGACGGATTTTATATAAATAAGCAGAATCAAGGCCAAAAAACCGACAAAAGCTCCCAAAATATAGACGCCGTTGGGACCGAATTCATAAATAACCGCGCTGTGCAGTTTTTCAAATTTAGCGCTGAATAAAGCGAATAAATCAGCCAAATCGGAATCGCCGACTAAAGAAGCATTAGAAAAAGGATTTTGCTCTATCATGAATATTTCCCTTTATTGTAGCGGCTGAAAAATTCTTTATTAAGATAAATTTTCAAATTTACTTTTTCACTCTACACAAAGCGGCAGGTATTGTAAAGAATTTATTTTGGCGATTTTTTCTTTTTGATGAGAGCAATCAAATCCGTGTCGCCGGTTTGCTCGGCATATTCCAAAGCGATGCTGAGGTTTGAGGCGGCGGCGTTCTGGTCGCCCTGCATATTTTCTATCAGAGCCAAATTGGCATAATCGGCGGCAAGTCCGGTGCAGCGGTTATGGTTTTGTTCAAGGTGCAATGATTGCTGCAGCAGGGCTTTGGCTCGTGCCAGGTCGTGTTTTTGCAAATAAATTAAGCCCAGCAGGCTGTAGGCATCGGCTATGTGAAAGTTCAGGCTGTATTTAGTGTGTTCTTCCAAAATTTGCCGCAGAATTTTTTCGGCCTTTTCATATTGCTGCAGTTCGCATAAGGCGCGGGCTTGTAAATAGAGGGATTCCGCATAAGCTGAAAAATTTTGCTGTTCAAAATATAAAGCGGCGGCTTTTTGGGCATGCGCGGCGGCTTGTTTTAATTTTCCGGCATTCAGCAAAAAATGTCCAAGCAGCTGCGAGCTGAAGGCTTCTCCGCGCTGGTTTTGCTGCTTTTTATGCAAATTCAGAGCCTTGCAGACAGTTTTTTGGGCATTTTCTTCATCTTTCTGTGCCAGCCGCAGCAGGGCTGTTTGGTTTAAGATATCGGCAGTCAGCTGATTTTCCGGACATAAATCCAGAGCCGAAGCCAGTTTTTCATCCGCTTCTTCCAGCCGGTTTTCAAACAGCATCAGCATTCCGAGAACGGCGGTGGTTTTGGCATAAAAAAATTGCAGTCCGGTATCTTTATATATTTTCAGCGCCGCTTCTATCATGGTTTGGGCAATGTCATTAACGCAGCTGATACGGTAAATTTCGGCAAGCTGCAGATAAGTTTGAGCGGTTTCATAATAGTAATGCTGTTTTTTGAAGAGCTTTAAGGCCAGCGAAGCCTGTTCGGAAGCCGAGAGCATATCGCCTTCCTGCAGATAGGCCGCAGACAAAAGATAGGCTTGAACAGCTTTTGATTTTTGCGGAAGATGCCTCTTTTTGAGCTTATTCAAAAAAATTGTCACTTCTTTTTCTTTAAATAACAGATGGGCAATCTGTGCGGCGGCTAAAATGATTCGGCTGTCTTTCAATTTTTTACGCTTGGCCGTAAGCCGGCGGTAAATCGGCGGCAAATCATCGGTATGCGCTTTGAGCAGCAGGGCAAGCAGCGGATTTTGTTTTTGCAGATAGTCCGCGGCTTTACGGGTGCGGCCGTAAAGCAGGGCGGCAAGGGCTGCACGGGTGCGGCGGCTGAATGTAAAAAACAATTTGCCGACCGCCCAATCCAAAATGTCGGAAGAAAAAAATCGCGTAGAGTTAAAAAGCTGCTGCCGGCGCAATATATTCAGACGTGTCAGCTTTTTCAGGTGCTTAAAACGCAAATATACGATAATTGCCGCCAAAAAAGCAGCGGCGGCAGCCAAAAAAGCCAAACAGCCCCAAATAAAATATTTTTCTAACATTTACACTCTATTAGCAATTTTCAGTTTAATATCTATATAACATTAAATCATAAAGGAAAAAAATAAAATGGCTATCACAAAATTGACTTCTGACCAACTTTATCGCAAATGCGATCCGTCTAAATTTGATTTTAACTCTACGGCCGATTTGGAAGAGCGTTTGTCAGCCTTGGGGCAGGATAGGGCTATTCATGCGGTGGAGCTTGGCATACACATCAAATCCCGCGGTTATAATTTGTTCTGCCTTGGCCCGGAGGGAACCGGCAAAACAAGTTTGGTAAAGCGTATTTTGGAAAAAGAAGCAAAAAACCGCAAAACGCCGGATGATTGGGCTTATGTGTACAATTTTGATGAGCCGTATAAGCCGATAGCTATCAGTTTTCCGGCCGGACAAGCTGCTGAATTTGCTAAAGATGTTGATGAATTGCTGGAAGAATTGTCTGATTCTCTGCCGGAAATTATCGAGTCGGAAGAATATAAAGCCGCTTTGGGGATTATCCGCCAAAAATATAAGGCTAAAAAAGAAGAATATATCAATGTGCTGCAAAAAAAGGCCAAAGGCAAACGCGTGTCGCTGCTGCACATGCAAATGGGGCTGGTCGTAGCTCCGATGAAAGACGGCGAAGTCCTTAGCCCGGATGCGTTTGAACAGCTTCCTGAAGAAGAGAAAAAGATGATTATGGACGATTTGAACGC
>CAVGVF010000053.1:0-2639 GCA_963632615.1 uncultured Eubacteriales bacterium | reverse complement strand
TTTGAACGCCATGCAGGAAGAAATTGAAAACGCCACACAGGATTTGCCGCGCTGGGAAGAAAAGCAAAAACGCGAGATTACGATTTTGCGCGAAAAATTTGTGCGTTCGGCCGTAAAAGACCCGATAGACGCTTTGCGTAAAAAATATAAGAGCCAGCAGCCGTCCCGATTCTTGAAGCAAATTCAAGATAATATTTTGAATAATATAGATGATTTTGTACCGACAGACAGCGACAAACAGGCTGCTGCCGCCGGCGCCGAGGAAGATCCGCTGCAGCTGCTTTTGAGCAAAATGAAACAGCCGGAAGAAGATAAATTTGCCAAGTTTAAGGTAAATGTGATAGTTAAAAACGTTCCGGATTCCGGTGCGCCGATTATTACCGTAGACTATCCGACTCAAGGCAATTTGGTCGGTAAAGTGGAGCGCATCCAGCAATACGGCGCTTTGCTGACCGATTTTACTTTGATTAAAGCCGGTGCTTTGCACCAGGCTAACGGCGGATTTTTGTTGCTTGACGCCCGCAAGGTTTTGGAACAGCCGTATGCTTGGGATTCGCTCAAACGTGCGATTGCTTCTAAGCGGGTAAAAATTGAAGCGCCGTCCGAGGAAACCAGCTTTACGACTATTTCATTAGACCCGGAGCCGATTCCTTTGGATATTAAAGTTGTTTTGACCGGCGATTTTGAAATTTATGAGCTTTTGAGCGAAAGAGATCCGGATTTCCGCGATTTCTTTAAGGTTGAGGCTGATTTCGGCATGATTATGGATAGAAACGCCGAAAATGAAATTGAATACGCCAAACTTATCGGCTCGCTTTCTAAGAAGAAGCAGCTGCGCTCATTAAACCGTCAGGCGGTGGCAAGAGTTATTGAATATGCTTCGCGTTTGGCTGATGACGCCGGAAAATTGACCGCACATATTTCCTCTATCGGCGATTTGCTGCGCGAGGCCGATTATTGGGCGCGTGTTTCCAACTCTAAGCAAATCGGCAAAAATCATATTGACCAAGCCATAGAGGCGCAGATTTATCGTTCTGACCGCATTAAAAAAGCTATGCTGGAAGAAATCGACAAAGGCACGATTTTGATGGATGTTAAAGGCGAACGCGTGGGGCAGATTAACGGTCTGGTGGTTTATGACTTTTCCCGCTATTCATTCGGCAAGCCGGCGCGCATTACCACTCAGGTGCGTATCGGTAAGGGTGACTTTATGGATATAGAACGTGAAATTTCCATGAGCGGGCCAATCCACACCAAAGGCGTGCTGATTTTGAAATCATTGATTTCCAACCGCTTTGCCAAGCATTCTCCGCTTTCTTTGTCGGCTTCCATTGTGTTTGAACAATCTTACGGCGGCGTGGATGGCGATAGCGCATCTTCAACCGAATATTACTGCCTGCTGTCGGCAATCGCTAACCTGCCGATAAAACAAAGCATTGCCGTAACCGGTTCAATCAACCAGTTTGGCGAAATTCAGCCGATTGGCGGCGTAAACGAAAAAATTGAAGGTTTCTTTGATGTTTGCGCACACGATGGCCTAACCGGCAAGCAAGGCGTGATTATTCCGCGCACCAATGTGGATAATTTGATGCTGCGCGCGGATATTGTACAGGCGGTGGAAGAAGGACGCTTTACGATTTATGCGATTGATACGGTTGACGACGGTATAGAAATTTTGACCGGAGTCAAAGCCGGAAAAGCGGATAATAAAGGAAATTATCCGAAAGGCACAGTAAACTATTTGGTAGAAGAAAGCCTGCGCCAATACTATCAGGATTATGCTCGCTATGCTAAGGAGACTTTGGGCTGTCTGTAGATAATATTTTGCAAAGAGCAATCTGCTTAAATATCAGATAGTTAAGACGCAAAAAAGTGTGTAAAAAAAACGACCGTTTTTTTTACACACTCAAAATGCTCAAGCGGAGAAAAAAGAAAAACAGCAAAAAATGCTGTAAAATTATAAAGTTATTGCATTTTTTACAAATTTATGATACCATTTAAAAAGTACTAAAAAAGTGTGTAAAAAAAACGGTCGTTTTTTTTACACATCATCGGGAGAAGCAAGATGTTTAAGAGTGTTAAAAAAGCAAAATCAAACCCAAAGAACAATATAGAGCAGGCGGCATTAAACCCTCGCCCCCTGCGGGAGAGGGTGACACGTACATGTCAGGTGAGGGGTAATAAAAAGCAAACAGACGGTACGGCCTCTCGTTTTTACGCCGTCATTACCGGACTTGTTCCGGTAATCTTGGTGCAACGAGTGACTAGCCTAGTCAATAAAGTTGCTATATTATCAAAGGATGCAAATAGTATGACCTCTCGTCTGTCCTCCGTCATTACCGGATTTATTCCGGTAATCTTGGTGCAGCGAGTGACTAACTTAGTCAATAAATTTGCCTTAGTGTTCAAAAGGAGTATGTTGCGCCAGGATTCTCGGGACAAGCCCGAGAATGACGGGTGCTGGAAACGAGGGCTTAATACTTGTTGCAACGCCTTTAAGTACCCCTCACCCGAGGCTAATGCCTCGACATCTCCCTCAGGGGGCGAGGTTTTAAATAGCGTCTTTAACGCCTCCGCCCTCAACGTCATCCTTGAGCGTGAGCGTAGCGAACTGCCTCGAGGATCCAGGAATTTTATGG
>CAVGVF010000052.1:0-11077 GCA_963632615.1 uncultured Eubacteriales bacterium | reverse complement strand
AGTACATGAATTTTCTGAATGAACGTAAGTTGCCTTTAGATGTGCCGTTAGACGCGTTGCGCTAACTATATATTTATTGAATAGCCGCTATCCACCTCCACCAGCTGCGAAACAACATCAAAATCCGCAGCATTGCAGGAA
This sequence comes from uncultured Eubacteriales bacterium, assembly GCA_963632615.1. GTDB lineage: Bacteria > Pseudomonadota > Alphaproteobacteria > RF32 > CAG-239 > RUG410. Next base: position 10,936 of record CAVGVF010000052.1, on the reverse strand, counting down.
TAGATAGTATAAAGGACATCGCCGGCTTTTACACGGTCGCCGGTTTTCTTTTTCAAATCCAAACCGGAGCCGATACATTGAGTAGCACCGGCATATACGCCGATTTTGTTGATTGTTATGTTGTTGATGGCGCTGACAACACCGTCATACGGCGCCACAACTTCGCGCACATACTGCCCCAGCTCCGGCTGCGGCTTAGCCCCTTGAGTGCTGATAATTTTTTGAAAAGCTTCCAAAGCTCGGCCGCTTTCCAAAATTTCTTTAGCGGCAGCATATCCCTGCCCGCCCCGCAGCTGCGGATCAAATTCAAGAACGCGCCCCGCCAAAAACAATGATTTTTCTTTGAGGTCAACCGGCGCATCTTCGGCATTATGTAAAACTTTCATTACATCGCGCGCTTCCAAAACCGCGCCGATGCCGTTGCCGATAGGCTCGCTGCCGTCAGTAACCACCGCATCAATAGAAATTCCCAGCATATCGCCGATATATTCCACCTGCTTGCGGATGCGGATAGCTTCATTAGCCGAACGCACTCTGGCGTTTGCGCCAACCGGAATATCCAAAACCAAGTGACTGACGCCGCTGGAAATCATCATCGCCAAAATAGAGGCAATTACCAGTTCATTTTGGTTGATGCCGAGCTGGCTGCGCACATCATGCAAAAGGTGATTTACTTTTGTTTCTTCCATAGCGTCATAGTTTACGATTGCCCCGTTATTGGCGCGCATAAATTTTTGAAATTTCGCCGCATTAAAGTCCACATCGGCCATAACTCCCATGGTGTCGGCCACACCGGCGCAAGAAGTGAGCGAACGGATGCTTGGCTTGGCCATCGGCAGACCGTAGGCCGAAACAATGGCTAAAATAACCAAATCCGTCTTATCGGCCGGCACACCGCCCAAACAATGCTGATCAACCACAATGCTTTTTTCATCCCAGTGCAAAACTTTTTGAGCCACCAAGGCTTCGGTAAGCGACACCAGTTCGGTTGCGGTCATTGAAGAAGCGCAAGCCACCAAAAACGCCGCCATATCCATTTTAGAATAGCGTCCGGCCGCAATATCGCTGATAATCGCCGCATATTCTCCGGAAGTTAAAACTTCGCCGGCTATTTTGCGGTGCAGAGCTTTGGTGCTGGCCGACGGCGCCGCCAAGCTGACATGGACTTCCGTTCCCTCGGACATATTCAAAGTATTGAAAGCGTCATCATTCAAACCGATTTCATCGGCTTCCAGCACACCGGCTTCATCCACAATCTGCAAAAAAGCATAAATTGTTTTGCTGCCTTTGTGAATTTCCAGCTTAGTTGCCTTATATAAATCATCAACTTTATATAAAGTGCAATTTTTATGAATATAAGCGATATTTTCGCCAAACGACTGTACCGGTATGTGTTTTAATTTTAGCATAACGCCTCACTTTGCTTGATTATCTGAATGACAAAACCACGGATGCTCCGTCTTCGCAGTTTGCAGTAGCCGCACCAATGCCCATCGGCGCCGGATTTGTCTTGCTGCCGACAATCGCCACTGTGTCCGAACCGCCGGTATTTCCGTCTATGGCTTTGCTGACGTCATCAAAGCTGCTGCCGATAGACATGCCTAAAAAGCCGCTTGAACCCGGGCCGCCCCAGTTGGTTGTCACCATTTCCATACACATTTCTTCGGTCAAGTTTTCGGCTTTGACGGCAAAAGTCACTATCTGGTCACCCAAATATTGAACCGTAAATTTAACATCGCCGAACTCAAAATCATCAGCATCTAAAAATATATCCGGAATCGCTTTGGCTTTGCGCAGAAATGTTTCCATAGATGTATTCTTTTTGCTGTCGTCTTCGTCATCGGAATCATCATAGTTGCGCACCACTGTGCGGGTACGGCTGGCCAATTCACCGGTTATATCTATTACCTGATTAACTTCGTATGAATTGTGCATTTTGTTGACCAAGCTGAAACCGCCGACGCTCAGCACACCGATAATTGCCAGCACGCCCAGCATTTCTATCATACTACGACCTTGTTCATTAGTCTTCATCATTTTTAATCTCCTATCTTATAGAATTTAGTCATTACTTTGTAAATTAAAAACAACTTCATTACCTGTGCCTTTATTACACTTTTCGCTGACAGTATCTAAGTTAGCCTTATTTTTACTAAGATCAATCTTGCTAGTGTTAATAGTCAATTTCCGAAGGTTTGGTATCTCCGATGTAGCCAATCTTATACAAATATCATCGTCTAAATTTTCAGCCGTAATACTAAACGTATCTACAGATGTTCCGTCAATAGTATAGATTGAATCCAACATCCCAGTAAAAGTCACTGCTGTAGTATCAGCCTTCTTAAAATTCCAATTAGCTGAATATGCTTGATTTTTATATACAAACATACCTGCCCCACTATACCCTTCATCAAATTGATGAGCTATTTTTTGAATTTTTAAAATGGTTTCACTAAAATCATTTATCAGTTGTGTAGATTTATGTTCATACTGCATACGGCTTACCACCTGCAAGCCACCGATGCTCAGCACACCGATAATTGCCAGCACGCCCAGCATTTCTATCATACTACGACCTTGTTCCGTTATTTTATACATAATTATCTCCTAAAATATTTCAGCCCCTGCTTTCTTTCAAAAAAAGCCGGAAACAGCCCCTAAAACGGACTGTTTCCGGCAAATCGCGGCTTATTTTCTGTCTTTTTCCTTCATGGCTTCCGGTGCTTTCTGCACATTTTTAATCTGTGAAGTAACCGGCTTATAAATTGTTTGCTGCCACGGGCTTTCTTCAACATATTCATGTCCGCAGATACTGATGCCCAAACTGCGCAAAGCGGTTTCGGTCGGGATAAAGATATCCAAGCCATCGTTGGTTTTTACGCCGCTCGGAGCCATGCCGTTGATAGTGCAGTCTTTATAAATCAGCGCACCGCCGACTGTCACATTCTGCACAAAGGTATTAGCCAAAATCTCGGCGCCTTTGGCTTCGCTGTAGCGATAGCCTTCAACACGGGCACTGTTTTCTAAATAGTCTTCGCCGTCTTTGAAGTCATTTACATCCAGCAATCCTAAAGTCAAGAAGCCGTTATGCCCCACTTCCGGCAAATTTAGATTCAGAGCCAAAGGCGTATAGGTTGTGCTGCTTTCCAGCATCAGCAAAGCCGTGTTTTTAACCGGATTGATACGAACCGCATGCGCTTTCAGTTTGTCATTGCGGACAGTAGTCACATCATTGCTGTTTTTGGCTTTGTCAACCAAATCGGCCGAAGTCAAAATAAAGCGGTCGGAAATCAGCAAGCCTGCTCCCTTGCGCCCGTTAGAGCTTTGAATTTGCACAATGGACGAACGCAGACGGTAAACCGTTTCCGGTGAAAGCTGCTTGCATGGGTCGGTAGCGTTCACGCAGAAATTATCCAGCGCTTTCACATCGCCGGTGTCTACCCAAGTATCATCCACAACCTGGCACATACCGTCCGATTTTACATTGCCGTTTTCGTCAATGCAGGAGTTGATAATATCGTATGTGCTGTTGACATCGCCGCTTTCTTCGATTGTTTCTTCAACAACCGTTCCATCGCCGCTGACGCCACCGTCTTCCAGCACTTCGGACATTTCACCGTTTTCGACTACTCCGCCGTCTTCAACAATTTCCGGAACCGGCTGTTCCATGCACGGAGCGCAGCCGTAAGCATTATAGCCTCCGTCTTCCCAAATTCCGTCATTCGGGACCACCGCGCCGCCGGCAACCACATTGCCGTCTTCATATATCGGCTCTTCCGCCGGCATCATTGTCATCGGCGCCTGCGCATTTTGGCAAATACACGGCTGGCAAGGCTGGCACTGCATCGGGTTAAATCCCGGTCTGCCGATTTGGCAGTTTGTCATGCATTGATATTCTTGAGCGTATCCGCATTTTGCCGGATTCAAAGCCCGCTCTTCATCAATCAAAGCCGCGCGCTGAGCCGCCATATCCTGCGGAGAAAATCTGGTGGAAAGTCTTTCTTCAAACCCCGGCAAATTACGCAAATTGCCGGCTGCATCGGCAAAAGCGCGCTCAATCAGTTTAACTTCGCCGTTGGCTTCGCCTTCATCCAATTCGCCGTAACCGGTGCTTTCGCCTTTCCAATATACTTTGGTCTGAGTCAAGTCCATTAAGCGCCATACCACCGTAATTTCTGATGAACCGTTGCGGGCGTTATTCTTCTGCGCCTTATCCCAGCTGTATTCATCGCACACATTCATAAAGTAATCGGTGATTTCCGCCGTCAAAACATATTCCGGCAGTTGCGCCGTGCCGTTATCCAGACACAAATCATGCGGCATCGGCAAAACTTTATAGCAATCGCCGACCACATCTTCAAACACCGAATTAAAAGCAATATTCTTTTCCAGCACGCGCCCCTTATTCAGCATAGCTTCCTTATCAAAACGGCGGCAGCCGAAAATTCTGAAACGATAGTTACCCAGCTTGGTACTGTACGGCCCGTCATTGCCGTTTTTCCGGATTCTGAAATCAACATGCGCCAAAGAAAGCGGAGCCATCTCGCAGCAATGGCGCAAGGTAGCTTCATACACAACCGGAGTATACGGCACATAGTTTTTGATTTTTACCCTTTCCGGCTCGCGTTCAGCACATTTTTTGCATGGTCCGGGGAATAAGCTTCCGTCTTTGGTGCATGACTTGCACGGTCCGCCGGGAAACAGACTGCCGTCTTTGTCGCCGCTGTTGCAGCTGGTGCAGGTTCCTCCCGGGAATAAACTGCCGTCGCGGTCGTTTTGCGGCGCGCTCGCCGAAGCTCCGTTTCCGTAACCGGCTGCGATTGCCGCGGCGCTCAGCAAACTGATTCCGGCCGTTGCGGCAAAAATATATGCTATTTTACGAGATTTTTTCATCTGTTTATTCTCCTATACCTGTTTAGACGGCATGACATAACGGTATGACAATGCCTCAGCTACGTGTACTTTAGACACTTTTTGTTCATTTTGCAAGTCCGCAATAGTGCGGGCAAGCTTTAAAGTTCTATGATAAGCCCGCGCCGACATTTTCATTTTGTCGGCAAAGGCTATCAGCATTTTTTGAGTTTCCGCATCCAGCTTAGTCACATCTTCCAGCAAATCGCCTTTCAGCTGCGAATTGGTGTGCAATGTCGGATACCCCAGCTTTTTGAATCGTTCTTCCTGAATTTTGCGGGCGGCAATAACTCTTTGCCGGATAACCGCCGAACTCTCGCCTTTTTTAACCTCGGACATCTCCCACGGACTGACCGGCGGCACCTGAATATGAATATCAAACCTATCCATTAACGGACCGGAAATCCGCGACTGATACTCCTCGGCGCATTTCGGCGCGCGCGAACATTCCTGCCCTTGGCAGCCCAAATATCCGCAGCGGCAGGGATTCATTGCCGCAATCAGCTGAAAATTAGCCGGATACTGCGTATGGCAATTCACGCGGGAAATGCTGACATAGCCGGTTTCAATCGGCTGACGCAGAGCCTCCAGCGTGGCGCGGTTAAACTCCGGCAGCTCATCTAAAAACAGCACGCCGTTATGCGCCAAAGAAATTTCTCCCGGAACGCCTTTGCGCCCGCCGCCGATAAGCGCCGGAGTAGAGGCATTGTGATGCGGGTCGCGGTAGGGGCGTTCAAAACTGATTTCGCCGTTTTTCAGCTCGCCGGCAATAGAATGAATCATACAGGTTTCCAAAGCTTCTTCCGTGGTAAGCGGCGGCAATATCGTTATCAGACGTGAAGCCAGCATCGACTTTCCGGCTCCCGGAGTGCCGACCATCAGCATATTATGCGCGCCGGCCGCGGCAATTTCCAAAGCCCGCTTGGCCGTCTCCTGCCCTTTTACATCTGACATATCCAAAGTGGAAATTTTGCTTTTCTTTTGCCGTGCCACAGGTTTCGGCAGCTGCTGCACGCCTTTAAAATGATTTATTAACGAGAGCAAACTCGGCGCGGCGACAATATCATTTAAGCCCGACCAAACCGCCTCGCTGCCCTCTGTTTCCGGACAAACCAAGCCTTTATTCCGGCGGTTGGCATGAATCGCCACCGGCAAAACTCCGTTTACCGGCATAATTGCACCGTCCAGCCCCAGCTCGCCGATAACGATATAATTCGCGATTTCTTCGGCCGGAACCACGCCCAAGCCTGCTAAAATCGCCAAAGCAATCGGCAAATCAAAGTGCGAGCCCTCTTTCAGCAAATCAGCCGGCGCCAAATTTATGATAATGCGCTTAGCCGGCAATTCCATACCGATAGAAGTCAGCGCCGCGCGCACGCGTTCTTTGCTTTCGGCAATGGTTTTATCCGGCAGCCCTACAATATTAAAAGCCGGCATGCCGGACGAAATTTGCAGCTGCAAATCCACATCCAGCGTGTCTAATCCGTTAAAAGCTATGGTATTAACGTGCGCCTGCATTCGGTTCTCCTACCATCTCGGCACCGTTTCGCCCTCGCGCCAGCGGCGAGTCGGATAAGAGCCTTTGCGCAGCTTGTCATATTTTGCCGGCATGGTCGGAACATTTCTTAGCTGAGTGTAACCGGCGCATTCCAAGCGGCTGATGCAGTCGTTTATGGCATTGTCATCCCCGCGGCAATAAGCCAAGACTCTGGTTTGCAAATTTTGCATAACCACTTGTTTTCTTGGATGTTTATTATCTATCACGTATGGAAAATCGCCTTCAATTTCATCCGGATTTATTTCTTCGTCATCTTCTTTTACCGGAGTTTCTGCCGGCATAGCGGCGCTGTCCATTATACAGCCCGGAACCTGATAGGCGCCGGCATCGTCATAAACCACCACGGTTGTTTCCTGCCCGCATTCCGGATAGCCGTAATAATCGGCATAGCCATAGTCGGTATAAGCGGCAGCCTGCGCCTGCGGAGCCGTATAGGCAAATTCACTTTTGGCAGCCGGCTGTTCTTCGTCCAAAACCGGACGGCGGCGGTAATCATTGTCAATTTCCACGCACGATGCCAAAACGGCAATCCCCAAAACCGGCCCCCATATTTTATAAAACTTAGTCATTTTTCCTCTTTATAAAACTATTTTTTGCCAGCATATCGCCAAAATGTTAAAATTATATTTAAGAATTGCCGCAAATTTAGAAAAAAATCCTTGCATTTACAGGCGGTTTGTGTATATTAGCAAGCGTCCCTTGCCGGATTTTTAATGATTCGGCTATACATTAACCGACCCAGCCAAGGGTCATTTGTTGAGTAATCCATAAGGAGATATTAAAATATGGCAAATTATGAAAGCGTTTTAATCGCTCGTCAGGATCTCGGCGCTTCTCAAATTAACACTCTCGTTTCAGACTTGAGCGAAGTGATTAAAAAAGAAGGCGGAGAAGTTGTAAAAGTAGATAACTGGGGCTTGAAAAACCTCGCTTACCGCATCAAGAAAAACCGCAAAGGTTATTATGTTTTGTTAAACATTGTTGCTCCGGCAAAAGCTGTTGCAGAATATGAAAGACTGGTTAGACTTAACGAAGATATTATTCGTTATATGACTGTCAAAGTAGAAGATTTCAACAACGAAGCAGCTGAAGAAGAAGCTGCTGTTGCAGAAGCATAAGGAGTTTATTACAATGGCTAAACAAACATTTTTCAAAAGAAAAACTTGCCCGTTCTCCGGCGAAAACGCTCTGAGAATTGACTATAAAGATGTAAAACTTCTGTCTCGCTATGTTTCAGAAAAAGGTAAAATTATTCCTTCACGCATCACTTCTGTTTCTGCTAAAAAACAAAGAGAATTAGCCCGCGCCATCAAACGCGCCCGTTATATTGCTTTGTTACCTTATGTTGCTATGTAGGAGGATAAAATGGAAGTAATTTTGCTCGAACACGTAGAAAAATTAGGCAGAATGGGCGATAAAGTAAACGTTAAAAACGGTTATGCCCGTAACTATTTGTTGCCTCAAGGCAAAGCTTTGCGCGCAACAGATGCCAACATGGCTTATTTTGAAGCTCAAAAAGCAGCTTTGGAAGCTCACAACCAAGAATTGTTTGAAACAGCTTCTAAATTGGCTGAATCTTTGAACGGCTTTAACGCTGTTTTGATTCGTCAAGCTGCTGAAACCGGTCAGCTGTATGGTTCTGTAACCATCCGCGACATTGCCGCTGCTATTAAAGATGCCGGCTTTGATGTTGCCCGCCGTTATGTTTATTTGGAAAAACCTATCAAAGATTTGGGTATTTACCAAGTAAAACTGAACCTGCACCCGGAAGTTTCTCAGACTATTCTGATTAACATTGCCAGAACTTCTGAAGAAGCTAAAAAGCAAGCTAAAGCTTATAACCAAGAATAGTTTTATTCAGTTATATCAGCGCCTCCCCTCCACCGCAAGATGAAGGGGAGTTTTTTATGGCTGAAAATAATCAAGTGTTATCCAGCTCCCAAACGACAATGCAATTTTCCTTTTTTACCGTGCAGGAATTACAAAGATTGTGCATATCCGACAAAGTTGCAGCGCGCAAACACTTATTTTCGGCTCCGCAATATTTGTCGCCGTAATATACAACACCGGCCGATTTATTTTTCCATATACCTGCAACATACAGCGAACTATGCAAAGGCTGCAGCATATTATTGAAAAGTTCAAAGCAAAGCTTGTTTGAAAATGACTGAATTATATTATAACTTCCGCTGTCATCTGGTTTTATTGCCCCTAGCTGCAAATCAAAAGTAATCATATTGCCTCTGACGTATGTATAAATCATATTGCCGGAAGAGTCCATAAATCCTTGCCCGGAAGCATGTTTTTGCCAACCTGCCGGCACCAAGTTTAACCCCTGAATAGTTTCCGCCAGATAATATCGTTCTTGATATTCGCCCTCTGTACGCAAAGGAGTAAAATAGTCAATATGCTGCATCAAACCAAACATTAAATTTGTATATTCTTCAACCAATTTATTAACTTTAAACTTTTCCATAGCCTTGGAATAGCCTGCAATACCTCCGACACTTAACACGGCAATAATCGCTAGTACACCCAGCATTTCAATCATACTGCGGCCTTGTTGCAATACTCTCTTATTGTCATCCTTTGCTTTGAACGCCAGCTCATTCGCCGAGTGTCCAGGATGGTACATCCGCTTAAAAAACTTGCAACAAGTACTAAACACGCGTTCCCAGCACCAGTCATTGCCGGACATGACGCACAGTCCGTTCCGGCAATCTTGGCTGAACCGGTACTTATGCAATAATATAGCAACTTTATTGACTTGGTTAGTCACTCGCTGCACCAAGATCTTCGGCACAAGGCCAAAGATGACGGCGAAAAAACGAGAGACCGTACTATCTGCTGCATTTAATAATATTGCCATTATATTCCTGGATGCTCGCGGTAGTTCGCTATGCTCACACGCAAGCATGACGTTGAGAGCGGAGGAGAACTGACGAAAGATTTTATTATTTTTCAAATTGTTAAATATATTCATATTTCAACTTCCTTTCATATTGAAATCACAACAAAAAAACTGCCGATAAGGCAGCAGGAAGTTGAAAGCTATTTCACAGAATAGTGTAGGTATTTGGTTTCAGACATTCTAAAACCTTATTGCTACCTTCCTGCTTTCCGGCAAAAAGGTAGTTTTACGTCTGCAATCCAGACAACTGTGAAGAGGCTTTCAACCCTCACACTGAACCATATTCAATGCTCTTTGAAAATATCCGATAATTTTTCCAGAAGCAAGTTTTATTTTTTCTTGCAGCTCAATAATTTGTATGCTATAATATTGGCGTTTTTCAAGTATTATGGTTATTAGTATGTGATTTTGTCTTATTACGGTTTAGCGTTTTAGTGATTTTATCCATACATTTTCCGTTGCTTGAGTTTTATTTATTCACAAAAGAGAGAACGGGATATGTTACAGGACATCTCTCTTAAAATTAACCCGTAGATGTTTATGGCAAAATTTGAGAAAATTTGGTATGTTTGCGTTTCTGTTGCCGCTGCAGGTATTGTTGGTTTCTGGATTGCCGGTTTCACTGGTCATCTGGCTGTTTCGACCGCTTGCTTTTTTGGCGCCGGAGCATTTGCTGTTGCCGCCATTGTAACCAAAGTTATGCAATACCATCGCGAAAGCTGGTATCGCTGTTAAAAACTAATCCGAATTTTAAGATTACTGTCACAACACAGTAATCTTTTTTTTATATACAAAAACCCGCTGCAAATAAATACAGAGCCTAGCTATTAAGCACAAACAGCTAAAATATAACCGTAACCGCACAACGATTTGTATGTTTTCTGCAAGAATCACACATATCTTTAATTTGACTCAGGGTTTGATTTTTCAAGCATCTGCGCCCTGAACCGCAAAACGCATCCCCATAATACATTCCTGCACCGCCGATTAAGATTAAACCTTTAAGGACATAATGCAAAGGTTTGAAAATACTGTCAACCATTTCCACACAGACTTTATCTTGAAAATTTTCTGAAGTTTGGTTGCCATTGTCATCAACATTGACAGCATTTAAATAAAAGTCAAAAATCAGACCGTCATGCTCCGGCTCATCATCTTCGCGATAGGTGGTTGTTTCTCTATATCGAATATCCACCCAATTCCCGTGGCTGTCTTCCAAGTAAGAATATTTATCAATCATCCGCCAAGAATCCGGCACCAGCCCAACCGACTGTACAAAATCAGTCAAATGCGGTTCATATTTAGTATATTTTTGAAAGTTATCTTTATATTCCAATAAACCAAAAATTAAATGATTATATTCCGCCATCAATTTGTTCAACTTAAACTTTTCCATTGCTTTGGAGTAACCTGCAATCCCTCCGACTGATAATACGGCAATAATAGCGAGGACGCCTAGCATTTCAATCATACTGCGGCCTTGTTGCAATACTCTCTTATTGTCATCCTTGGCTTTGAGCGTCAGCTCATTCGCCGAGGATCCAGGATGATACATC
>CAVGVF010000051.1:0-11607 GCA_963632615.1 uncultured Eubacteriales bacterium | reverse complement strand
CTCAAAACTCTTTGAAACTGCGGAGAGTGGTGTAGATAAAGTGGTTTCTAGCTGCGAAAAAAATCCTAGTGTACATTTGAGGTACATGAATTTTTTGAGACAGCGTAAAACTGCTTTAGATGCGCCGCTACACGCAGTTTCCTCAGGCCGTTCAATGATTGAGATGTTAGGCGTTCTGGCAATTATCGCTGTGCTGAGTGTGGGAGGTATTGCCGGTTATTCTAAGGCGATGGAAAAATATAAAATCAATAAAGTTGTGAATGAATACAGCTATCTGATTGCCGGACTAATGGAAAGGCTGCCGGAAATCCAAAATATGACACCGCCGTACACTATCAATCCGGCAGATAAAAAAATCGGCCTGGTTGATTACGTTCAAGCCGCCGGTTTGGTGCCGCCAAGCTGGAAAAAAGTTAATACACTTAATATGTATGATTCCATAAATAACTATGTATATATCGGTTCCCGCTGGAACAGGCTGTATATAGACTTGGCTTTGGGCGGCGTAATCAAACAATCTTCCGGCTCCACCGCAACTTCCGATTTTTCGGGCAAGCTGTGCATGGAATTGATTCAAACTTTGGTTTATCCGCTGCACTCTTCTCTGCACCACTTTACTTTATACAAAACAGGCGGCAAAGGATATACTCATTCTTATTACGGCGACGCCTATTGCGCCAACAACCAAGAAACACAGACTTATATCCAAAAATGCCTGAGTGTGACTCCGCTGGCAGAATTAAATTCGCTGTGCCAATCCTGTGATAAAACAAACTATCAAAAATGTTATTTTACCATAGAATTTTAATTCTCTTGAAAAAATACTCAGCCGTTTAAATTGTTTACAATTTGTTAATAAATATTGTAAATCTGCGACTTGCGCTTATTATTTTAGATGTCTGTATTATTTGGGAGAAAGCAAATGAGAATTAAGGTAAATAAAAAAACTTTTTTAGCCGGCATATTCGCTGTTATCATAGCCATTGCCGGAGGTGCTGCCGGTTTTTATTTCAGCGGCGGCTATGAGCTGGAAAATTCGGCTGACGCCCTAAAAATTGCCTCGGTTCAAGCCCCTGCCCCGACTAATTATAATTATGCCGACAAGCCTTTGCCCAACCCGCTGTCGATAAACTTTAACCAGCCGGCAGCCGAAGCAGACAAAATAGGTGTAAACTTCAACACCGGCATTTCAATCCAGCCGGATATCCGCGGCAGCTGGCAATGGCAAAACAGCCAGAAACTCGTTTTTACTCCGGAAACAGATTGGCTGCCGGATACGGCTTATAAAGTCAATTTCAGCAAAAATATTTTCAGAGCCGCTCCCAAGCCTCAAGACCTGACATTTAAATTTAATACGCCGGTATTCAGCGGCTGGCTCGGCGCAGCGGAATTTTACGAAAATCCGCAAGAGTTGCAAAACAAATCGGTAACTGCCAGTTTTATCTTTAGTTATCCGATAAACACCGCCGACCTGAAAGACCACATCAAAATCCGCACAGTCAGCGGCGATAGCTATGATTTTGACTATAAACTGACAGACAACAACACCGCTTTGCATATTATCTCCAAACCGGTAAAAATCAAAAGCGAAGTAGACTTTGCCAAAATCAGCGTTACAAACCTCGGCAACGCCTACAATCAAAAAACTTTGGATAAAAATTTGGAAACTACCGTCAAAATTCCCAGCAGCAGCACTTTTTTCCAAATAAAAAAACTTTTCTCGCGCATTGTCCGCAATGCTCAAAACAATAACAATCCGGAACAAATTTTGAGCGTGGAGTTTACCACCGCCGTCAACAGCCGACAGCTGCAAAATGCTTTAACCTTAAATTATATTGCCGAAAACTGCTATACCGTAAGCAAAAAACTGGCTACAGCCAAAGGACATGAAGAGCTTGCGCCGCAATTCAAACAGCTGGATATTTCCGAAGTATCCGTCCAAGCCGAAAATGCCAAAACCCACTTATTCAAATATGACGAGCCGCAAAACAGCGGCTGCCTGGTCGCCATGTTTGACAACGGCTTAACATCGGTAGAAGGATTTAAGCTGGGGCAAAGCGGTACGGTCTCGGCCATTTCCACAGACTTAACGCCTTATCCGCTGGAAGCGGATATTGCCTTTGACGGCTCAGTCATTTCTTTGCAAGGCAGCCGCAAAGTAGCTTTTATTTCCCGCGGCGCTAAAGAGCTTGCGGCTGATATCGCCCGAATTAAAGAAAGTGACTTAAACCATCTGATTACGCAAACATACGGTAATTTTGCAACACCTGATTTTATAAATTATAATTTTTCTGAAGATAATATTTCGGAAATTTTCCATAAAAAACTGCCGATTAACACCACTAATCCGGCGGAAGCAAACTATTCATCGCTTGATCTGAATGAATATTTTCAAAACCGCAAAGGCGTATTTTTATTAACCCTGCAGGGAGAAAACGGCGACCGCCGCAGTCCGGCCAACAAGCGACTGCTTTTATTGACGGATTTAGGAATTGTCGTCAAAGACAATGCCGACAACACTCATAATATTTTTGTTTCTAATATTGCCTCCGAAACACCGGTTGCCGGCGCCAAAGTCCAGGTTCTCGGCAAAAACGGTCTGCCTGTTTCCGAAACCGAAACCAATGAGCAGGGAATGGCGCAGATTGCCGATTTTTCAGAGTTCAAAAACGACAAGTACGCCGTTGCTTATAAAGTAAGCCTGGGCAATGATATTTCATTTTTACCGATTAACCGAGAAGACCGCAGACTTAACTTATCGCGTTTTGATATCGGCGGCGATTACATTGATAACGGCAATACCGTGCAAACTTCTCTTAAAGGCTACATTTTCAGTGACCGCGGCATTTATCGCCCGGGCGAAAACGGACATTTGGGGATTTTAGTGCGTCAAGCCGACTTAAACGCCCCGCAGCAGCTGCCGTTTGAATTAACAATCCGCAAACCGAACGGCGAAACTTTAGCAACAAAAAAATTGCAAAGCAATGAATTCGGCTTTATGGAATATGAATTCAGCCTGCCGGCAACAGCCCAAACCGGCACCTATTCCGCAGACTTATGGCTGCAAGACAAAGAAGACAGCCAGCGTTTTGTAGCCTACAGCTCTTTTCGGGTAGAAGAATTTACGCCGGACACTCTGAAAATCAAAGCTCAATGGCAGCCCGAAGCACCCAAAGGCTGGACTAACGCAAGCAGCCTGAAAGCAGCGGTAAATCTGCAAAACCTCTACGGCAATCCGGCCGCCGGCCACACCTTGCAGGCAGAATACAGCCTGACTCCGGTTATTTTCTATTTTGCCGAATTTAAGGATTACAAATTTCCAAATCCTTTACTGGAACGGAAAGTCCGCAGCTATAAAGATTCTCTGCCCGAAGTTCAAACCGATAAAGACGGCAATGCGGAATTATCTTTGAATTTGGATAATTTTGAAAAAGGCACTTACCTCCTGCAGCTTAATATCGACGGCTTGGAAGCCGGCAGCGCCCGCGGCGTCGGCACCGGCCTGTCTGTTTTAGTATCTCCGGAAGAATATCTTATCGGCTGGAAAGCTGACGGCGCGCTTAATTACATAAATAAAGACGCCGAACGCAGCATCAGTTTTATCGCCGTAAACAACAGCCTGCAGCCGCTGGAACTGGATAATCTGACTCTGCAGCTGGTAAAAAAAGACTATGTATCTTCTTTGGTTGAGCAAAAAAACGGCACTTATCAATATCAAATGGTGGCCAAAGAAACTATTTTGAACAGCCGTCAATTTGCTGTTTCCGCCGGCGGACAAGATGAAAAACTTCCGACTTCCGAACCAGGGGAATATATCTTGAAAGTTTTGGATGCTAAAAATCAGCTATTGGCAAAAATAGAGTTTAATATTGCCGGTGCTGCAAATTTGCTGCAAAAAGCCGATAAAAACGCTAATTTAAGCGTTAAACTCAATAAAACCGAATATGCGTCTGATGAAAATATAGAAATGCAGATAGCGGCGCCTTACAGCGGATATGGCTTGATAACCGTTGAACGCGACAAAGTATATGCTTATAAATGGTTCAAAACAGAAACGGACGCTTTCAGCCAAAGCATTGCCCTGCCCGCCGGCATTGAAGGCAACGCCTATTTAAATATAGCGCTGTTCCGTTCTTTGCAGTCGGATGAAATTTATACTTCTCCGCTCAGTTACGCTGTTGTTCCGTTTAACATAAATAAGGAAAACCGCAAGCTGAACATAACTTTAGATACTCCGGCGACAGTAAAACCTGGCGAAAATTTGCTTGTCCGCTATCAAACTGCCGAACCGGCACAAATTGCGGTATACGGCGTAAATGAAGGAATTTTGCAGGTTGCCGGCTATAAGATGCCGAAATTACTGGATATTTTCTTAGCCAAACGCGCATTGCGGGTGGTAACCGAACAGATTATGGATTTGATTATGCCGGATATCCGCTTTTTGAAAAACCTGAGTTCAACCGGCGGCGACGGCGGAGAAGAAGAATCCGCGCTTGACCGCAACTTAAATCCGTTTGCCCGTAAAACCGATAAGCCGGTTGCTTTTTGGAGCGGTATTCTGCCAAGTGATGAAAAAGGCGGCAGCTATACCTATAAAGTACCGGAAACCTTCAGCGGCAGCCTGAAAATTATGGCTGTTGCGGTATCGGCAGAACGTTTTGGCAGCACCGAGAAAAATGTTTTGGCGCGCGGAGATTTTGCTTTGGTGCCGTCAGGTCCTTACAACATTGCGCCGAACGATGAATTTGTTATCGGACTGAGCGTCGGCAACCTGGTAGAAAATTCAGGTTCCGATTATCCGGTAAAAATCTCGGCAGCCGTCATGGATGGCTTGGAAATAAGCGGTGACAGCTCGCAGACAGCTGCCGTTGCCGAAAACGGCGAAACTATGCTGAAATTCAAATTTAAAGCCAAAGAAAAACTCGGCTCTCAGCAAATAACTTTTACCGCGCAAAGCCTGAATGACTCTGCCAAAACAGCTGTTATGCCGTATACGCTGAGCATTCGTCCGGCCGTACCGTACAGCAGCCAATTTAACTTTGGTTTGGCTAAATCATCTTACACCCAGGACAACATTGAAGATTTATACGATGAATACCGCGTTCAGCAGTTGTCTGCCTCGGCATCGCCTTTGGTTTTGGCGCAGGGTTTGCTGAAATATCTCAACAAATATCCGCACTATTGCACCGAACAAACCATCAGCAAAGTCTTTCCGGCAACCGAATTGTTTTTCAAATCTCCTGATTTGGTAAAAGAGCTGGATATTTATGCTTTGTTTGACGATGCCATCCGAATTTTACGCGAGCGGCAGGTTTTAGGAGGAGGATTTACGGCTTGGGGCAACCTTGCCTTAGATATAAATCCGCGCGACACTTTGTATGCCACTCACTTTTTGGTGACAGCCAAACAACACGGCTTCAATGTTCCGAGCGGTCTTTTAGACGCGGCTTTGGGCTACTGCGAAACCGTTGCTGCCCGCCGGCCGGCAGATAAAAATGACTATGCGCCGGCCTATGCTGCCTACATTTTGACTTTAGACGGCAAAATTACCACTAGTTACCTGCTGAATCTTGAAGAATTTTATAAAACCAATTACGCCAAAGATTGGCACAACAGCCTGAGCGCCGAGTTTTTAGCGGCCGGCTATAAAATGCTGCAAGATGAAAAACGTGCCGACAGCTTGGCCGGAATGTATCAAAACAGCGCCGACAGCACTGAAAATGCCATCAACATATATTTGCTGGCCAAGCATTTTCCAAACAAGCTTAAAACCTTGGATAAAGAAAGCCTTGAAAGTCTACTGAAACCGCTGAGCACCGGTAATTTCACAACTTATTCAGCCGGCTGGTCGGTATTGGCCTTAAATGCTTTCAACAGCCAAACGGCCGACAAGGAAATCAAATTTTCACAGTTTGCGCCTGTTTACACGCCGTTCCCGACTGTCAGCTACTTGCCGCAAACCAAAAATTTAAGCGTGAGCGCGCCGCAGCCGTTTTATTACGCCAATGCTCAGCAGGGCTTTGTAAAATCTGCGCAGATAAAAGCCGCGACCAAAGGTTTATCGGTCAGCAAGACTGTTACGGATAAAAACGGACAGCCGGTAACCAAAGCCAAACTCGGCGATGTTTTAACCGTGAAAGTAACTTACAGCAGCTTAGGCAAAGAGCCTGTTTCCGATGTGGCTGTAACCGATTTGCTAGCCGGATGCTTTGAAGTGGTAGACAATTCGCTGAAAGCGGAAAGCGGCGTTGACAGCATTGAACTGCGGGAAGACCGTATCAATGTATACGCCACCGCCTTTGTCTACGAGCAGAGTTTCAGCTATCAGGTAAAAGTTGTGGCTGAAGGTGCGTATGCTCTGCCTCCGGTTTATGCCGATGCCATGTATCAGCCGCTGCTGCGCGCTAATTCGGATTTAAGGAAAATAACGATTGGCGAATAAATTTTATCAGCTGCGGCAAAGAATACGGGGCAAAAAAGCCGTGCGGATTATCGCCGGTGCTATTGCCGCCGTATTTTTGCTGATATTGCTGCTGCCCAAACCTGATTTATATAACCGCTACAGCTTTTCCGGCGCGGTTTACGACCGCAGCGGCAATCTGCTTAAACTTTCATTGAGCTTAGATGACAAATATAGGCTTTTCACGCCGCTGCAAGATATTCCTTTGGAAGCGCAGCAAGCTCTTTTGCTTTATGAAGACCAGGGATTTTACCATCATCTCGGAATCAGCCCCGCCGGTTTTATCCGCGCTGCTTTTGCCATGCTGAGCGGCGGACGTAAGCAAGGCGCCTCCACCATTACCATGCAGCTGGCGCGTATTGTTTATCAGCTGAACACAACCACTGTTGCCGGCAAAATCGAACAAGTCCTGCGAGCCCTGCAAATAGAGCTTTTTTATAGCAAAACGCAAATTTTAGAGGCTTATTTCAATGTTGCACCGTACGGCGGCAATATTGAAGGAATTGGCGCCGCTTCGCTGATTTATTTCAACCGGCCGGCAAAACAGCTTAATTTGCCGCAGGTTATGGCTTTAACCATTATTCCGCAAAATCCGGCAAAACGCAATTTGCTGAACGGCAAAAACCGCCTCGCCAATACACAGGCCGCCGGCCGCTTAAAAAAAGTTTGGCGGCAAAGTTATCGGCATCCGCAAAATGATTATTTAGATTTGCCTTTAGCTTCCGGCATTTATCTGCCTGATTTTGCACCGCATTTTACCAGACGAGCATTAAGCCGGCAAAACGGAAATATCAACACGGCTTTAGACTTGCGCCTGCAAACAAAAATAACGGAAATTTTACGGCAATACGCGGCGGAGCACAATAAGCAAGGTGTTTATAACGCGGCAGCGATATTGGTTGACAGCAGGGATATGTCGGTTTTAGCCTACATCGGTTCGGCTGATTTTTATAACCCTAAGATTTTCGGGCAAGTCGATGGCATAACGGCACAGCGTTCCCCGGGATCGGCACTCAAACCGTTTATTTACGCCCTGGCTCTGCAAGACGGGCTGATACATCCGCTCAGCATGCTGAAAGATGTGCCGAGCCGCTATGGCTTTTATGAACCGGAAAACTTTGACCGTTCTTATTACGGAATTTTGGACGCAACGCAGGCTCTGACCTTGAGCCGCAACATTCCGGCCGTAACCTTGCTGGAACAGGTCGGTGAACAGAATTTTTATAATCTTTTGCAAGACAGCGGCGTAAATTTAAGCAAACCGGCAAATTACTACGGGCTCTCCATGGCTTTGGGCGGCGTGGAGGTTTCTATGGAAAATCTTGCCGCTATGTACGCCATGCTGCACAACGGCGGAAAATTTTCGCCTCTGCGTTTTATGACTGACGACACGCTGCAAACCAAGCAGCTTATTTCGCCCGAAGCGGCTTTTTTAACCGAATATATGCTGAACAGAGAATTTGACAGCCGCTCGAAACTGCCGTTTTCGGCAAAACAACATTCTTTCAAAGCAGCTTGGAAAACCGGTACTTCATACAGCTATAAAGACGCTTGGACGGCGGGTATTTTCGGACATTATGTTTTAGTGGTCTGGCTGGGCAATTTTGACGGCACTCCAAACCCGGCTTTTATCGGCAAAGATTTAGCCGCGCCGCTGTTTTTCCGCATTGCCGGACAGATAGGCAATCAGCCGGATGGCTTATTAACGGTTCCGCAGAATCTTAACCTTGCTAAAGTCAAAATCTGCAAAGATACCGGAGATTTGGCAACCGATTTTTGCGCTAAAACTGCCGAAACCTATTTTATTCCGGGCATTACCCGCATTAAAAATTCCAATATTTCGCGGCTTATCCCAATAGATAAAGCCAGCGGTTTGCGGGCTTGCCGCCACACTCCGCCGGCAACCGAGCTGAAAAGCTATAATTTTTGGCCGTCCGATGTGCTGAGCGCTTTCAGCAAAGCCGGTATAAATTTTAAACGTCCGCCAACGTTTTTAAGCGATTGCAGCGAAATAGAAGATTTTAAGCAAGGTCAGCCGCCCAAAATCACTTTTCCGGCAAACAACAGCAAAATAATGCTGAAGCCGAGCCGGCCTATTGCCTTGCAAGCCGCGCTGGATGCCGATGCCCACGCAATTTATTGGTTTATCAACGACAGCTTGGCCGGACAAAGCAAAGCCGGAGAAGTGCTGGAAACAGTGCCGCCGTCCGGTCCGGTCAAAATCAAAGCCGTAGACAACCTTGGCCGCCAAAGTGAAATCAGTGTTACAATCATACCGGCAAACTGAGCATAAAGCTGAAAAAATCCTGATAAAACCTAAAAAAATGCTTGAAAAATAATAATTTTCAGCTATAAAAAGAACAGTTAATTTAGGGGTACGACTAAAAAACTGTAAAAATTTAACCGCGTACAAGTCCGCCCACTGTGGGGTTGGCATTTTTTGAAATATAAATTTATATGACAAATACTGATATTAAAATGCCTGAAATGACAGAAAATTTTGCTGATTTGCTGAATGAGCAATTCGGCGATAACGGCATTTTGGGTACTGTTGTAAAAGGTACCATTATTAAAGTTTCTCCGGATTTCGTTACTGTTGATGTTGGTTTGAAATCTGAAGGCAACATTCCTTTGCGCGAATTCGGCACAAATCCTGAATTGAAAGCCGGCGATGTAGTAGAAGTTTTGGTTGACCGTTATGAAGACAGAGACGGCAACATTGTTCTTTCCAGAGAAAAAGCTCGCCGCGAAGAAGTTTGGGCTGATTTGGAAAAGAGCATGAACGCCGGCGAACGCGTAAACGGTGTTATTTTCGGCCGTGTTAAAGGCGGTTTCACTGTTGATTTGAACGGTGCTATTGCTTTCTTGCCAGGCTCTCAAATTGATATCCGCCCAATCCGCGATATTACTCCTTTGATGGGTATTTCTCAGCCGTTCCAGATTTTGAAAATGGACAAGGTTAGAGGCAATATCGTTGTTTCTCGCCGCGTAGTTTTGGAAGAAACCAGAGCTGAAGCCCGCGCTGAATTGATTGACGGTATTAAAGAAGGCGCTGTTTTGGACGGTGTTGTTAAAAACATCACAGATTACGGCGCATTCATTGACTTGGGCGGCGTTGACGGTTTGCTGCACGTTACCGATATTTCTTGGAAACGCATCAACCACCCTGCCGAAGTTTTGACTGTTGGTCAAAATGTAAAAGTTCAAGTTATCCGTTTCAACGAAGACAACCAACGCATCAGCTTGGGTATGAAACAGCTTGAAAACGACCCATGGCAGGCCGTTGCCGACAAATATAAAGTTGGCGAAGTTTACACCGGTAAAGTTACCAACATTACCGATTACGGCGCATTTGTTGAATTGGAAGACGGTATCGAAGGTTTGGTACACGTTTCTGAAATGAGCTGGACTCGCAAAAACGTACATCCGGGTAAAATCGTTTCTACTTCTGAAGAAGTTAAAGTTAAAATCTTGGAAGTTGATCCGGAAAAGAGACGTATCAGCCTGGGTATTAAACAATGCATGGCTAACCCTTGGGCTGCCTACATTGAAGAGCATCCGGTTGGATCTGTTATTACCGGCAAAATTAAAAACATTACCGAATTCGGTTTGTTTGTTGGTCTGACAGATGAAATCGACGGTATGATTCACTTGTCTGACATTTCTTGGGATAAATCCGGCGAAGAAGCTGTTAAAGACTATTCTAAAGGTCAAGAAATTGAAGCTAAAATCATTGACGTTGATGTAGAAAAAGAACGCATTAGCTTGGGTATCAAACAGCTGTCTGAAGATACTGTTAATGAAGCTTTGTCCGGTTTGAAAAAAGGCGATGTTGTTAAGGCTGTTGTAAAAGCAACCGAAGACAAAGGCATTATTGTTGAAGTAAACGGTTTGTCTACTTTGATTAAAAAAGCCGACTTGTCTAAAGACAAAGCCTCTCAAAACCCGGATAACTTCAAAGAAGGCGATGAAGTAGAAGCCAAAGTTACATCTTTGGATAAGAAAAACGGCAAATTAGGTTTGTCTATCAAAGCCTTGGAAGTAGAAGAAGAAAAGAAAGTTTTGGAAGAATATTCTAACACCTCTTCCGGTTCTTCTTTGGGTGATGCTTTGGGCGAAGCTTTGAAAAAAGCTAACTAAGCTTAATCTGCTTTAGAAAAAAGGGAGTCTTAACCGGCTTCCTTTTTTTATTTGATTTTTAGTAATATTCTTGAAAGGAGAAAACAGTATTGTTTCTCGTTTATTCGCCTCCACTCTCAACGTCATTCTTCGGCGTGAACGAAGTGAACTGTCCGGAGAATCCAGGAATATAATGGCAATATTTTCAAAGGATACAAATAGTGCTGGCTTTCGTCTGTTCTCCGTCATCACCGGACGTGTTCCGGTGATCTTGTTGCAACAAGTGACTAACCTAGTCAATAAATTTCAATATTCAATTCATATATATATACATTGTAATTCGGCAAAGATTGTCATTATTACAGCTTTGACACATTGATGAAAATTTCTCTATTGTAGCATTTGCTATTTGTTTATAATCTAAATTACTGCGTAAACTGTTTCCCTGATAATTCCAAATACTTATCCGCCATATATTATCAGTATTGTGTTTTGCAAAATCCAAAATATTCAAACATAAATTATAAGAAGATGATGTTAATTTGCCGGAAGACTTTGTTAATATTACATTCATATTAGCTTCTTTGCTGGAACAGATAGTGCTGCCGCATTTCCACGTGGCTACATTGTATAGTACGTTATATAATATTCCAAAATTATCACTATACCAGACACCATCTGAAGTCGGCTGTATCTGTGAATAAGATAATTTATCCGGTATATCTCCTACCGCCTCTAATAATGGTAAAATTCCTCCAGGATTTTCTCCTTTTATAATGTTTTTACCTAACTCTTCTCTAAATTTTATAACAGATGTCAGCAGCTGTGATAATATATCTAGCTGCTGGTTAATCTTCCATTTCTCCATCGCTTTGGAATAACCGGCAATACCTCCGACAGACAGTACAGCGATTATTGCTAGCACGCCCAGCATTTCTCTCATACTGCGGCCAAGTTGCAACACACTCCTATTGTCATCCTTGGCTTTGAGCGTCAGCTCATTCGCCGAGGATCCAGGATGGTACATC
>CAVGVF010000050.1:5328-11943 GCA_963632615.1 uncultured Eubacteriales bacterium | reverse complement strand
TGTAGATGCGACGGAATTTTTAAGCGACGTGTACACAATAGTACACGAGCGCAAAAATCCCTAGCAGATACCAGCTAGACGAGTTTCCCTACTTAATGTATGGGAGGGCGTTGGCCAGATCCTCTTCCGTATTTATATCCGCCGGAGCTTCCGGAACAAGCTTAATATTGTCCACCAACATAGCGCGTACTTCCATACCATTTTCTAGAGCGCGCAGCTGTTCCAAAGCCTCGCGTTTTTCCAGCACGCCGGTCGGAAGTGAAACCATCTTGTGCAAAGAAGCGGCTTTAAACACATAAATACCAATGTGGTAATATAAATCTTGATTCGGGCATTTTTCCGGATTGCGGGTATATGGAGCCGTCGCACGGGTAAAATACAGACAGCGGGCTTCTTTTTCGCCGTCTTTCAAACCCATAATGATTTTTACCACATTCGGATTGTTCTTATCTTCTTCAGACTTAATCAGCATACCGCAAGTGGCAATATCACAGCCGGTGCGCTCAACCATCTCTATCAAAGGCAATGTAACTTTTGGATCTACATTGATATTATCGCCCTGAAAATCAACTACAATATCATATTTGCTGCCATCCGGATCAAGTTCCTTTAAAGCGGCGGCGATTCTATCCGTACCGCTTGGCAGATTAGGATCCGTCAAAATTGCAGTGGCGCCGAATTTTTTGCATTCGTCCACAATAGCCTGATCGCCGGCGGCAATGGCAATATCCGTATGCAAAGCCTTTTTCACGTTTTCATAAACACGCTGCACCAACGTCTTACCGTTAATCACACGCAAAGGCTTGTTAGGCAGTCTGGTTGCGGCCAATCTGACCGGCATTAAAGTAATTACTCTACTCATTTTTATGTCCTTTATTTAGAAATTTGATAAATTGGATTTTGCATTTCTTCGCCGATTGCCTGGCGGATTTTTGCAATAATTTTTTCTTTTTCCGCCGGTTCATATTTGGCGGTTGCCGAATTCCACACCGTCCCCGGCCAATCCGGATCACCCTTTTTGCGGCAGACCACATGCACATGCAGCTGCGGCGTCATATTGCCGATCATCGCCACATTGTCTTGGTCGCACGGAAACAGTGACATCATGACTTTTTCAGCCAAAGCAATTTCACGCATTAGCTGAAAACGCTCTTCCATAGTTAAATTTGTCATATTTTTAGTGTTTTCTTTCATCGGCACCAAAAAAATCCACGGATAATATTTGTTATCTTCAAACAAAACGCGGCATAATTTCAAATCTGCCACATAATCTTTGGCCGCCAAACCCGGCACTAGCTCAAACGCCATCATTCTCCTCCGACGCTGTTAATCTCTATTATTTGTTGTACATCAATATTTTCGCTTTCGCAAAGGTTTTTAACCGTATTCCCCTTAGAAAGTTCAAGCGCCGTCACTCCGGTCTGCACGCACAAAACCGGAGCAATACCGGAATTTACAGCGCCTTTAATATCTGTCCGCACCGTATCGCCAATCATACAAATTTTTGTTTTATCTGTCATTTTACCGATTTTCTGCAATTTTGCAAAAACATAATCATAAATATTGGCATGCGGCTTGCCATATTCAACAACCTCATTGCCTCTTTGCCGCAGCATTTCAGCGATTGTACCGTTGCGCACCACAAATTGCGGAGATTTCTCAGCGGCCAGCGGGTGCCCCTCCTGCGCCAAATAATCCGGGTTTGCATTCAGAGCCGACAATTTTAATTTTGTTACATCGTCCGCAATTTCTGCAAACGGTTCGGCTACTGTGCTATCCCAAAAAACAATATCGCCTTTTTCATCTGCTTTTGCCGGTAAAAAACAATCTTTATACTGCGGATATTTTGCCGCGTCCTGAGCCGTCAGAAAGGGTACGCCGCAAAAAACAAAATCGGCAGCAGCCAAATTTTCTACCGGCTGGTAAATTGTATCGGCAAACATTTTTTCATGCTTGGCGCCGATAGTGTAAAATTTATTACCGTTAAAATTCAGCTTTTTATTTATTAAATCTTGCCGCAAAACTTCGCCGGAACTAACCATAAAAGTATAGTCCCTGCCCTCAAGCAAATTTTTGCGCTGATACGAGGCCGTCATATCATCATGCAGCAAAGTGGCATTAGAAACCACCACCACGGTTTTACCGGCATCCATCAGCTTTTGCATTGTTTCTTTGCTGTTTTTATAAAATCCGCCGCCGTTCCAAAACACTCCGTAAGCGTCAAACAAAAACACTTCAAACTTATCTGCAATTTCCGACAAGCTATTATAAATCATTGCTTCTTACTCCAACTTTCTGCAATATCGCCAGCTTAGCTTTATGCGGCATTTTCATATTTTTATACAAAGGATGCTGCTGCACAAATTCCGCCCACAATTTACGGCTTTGCAGCCCTTTAGAAACTCGTTCCGGCACAATCCAAATCCAGTCATACGCCAAAATAATCTCCCGTCCGCCTAAAGTCGCCCCCGTAAAAGGCAGCGTATTCAAAGCATTTGCCAAAGCCAAAACTCTTTCGGCGCGCGGAATATATTCACGGTGGCATAAACGCGCCAATACTCTGAATTTCATTTCTTTATGCCAGCCTAAGTAGTCCGTATATTTAAAACGGCAGACCGTGCCGAAATCCCAAACCACGTCATGCGCCAACAGCAATTCCAGCTGCTGTTCAATATAATCTTCCGCACTTTGCAGATTGTGTACGGCATTGCAGATTTTTTCAATATCTATGCCGGTGTTTTCAGTAAGTTCCGGCAAAAATTGGCGGATTTTTCCCCGTAAAAAAGCCGTATCGCTGTTAGATTCGTCTTCCACCCACACAATATTGCGCTGCCGCAGATAATCGCGCAGGCTTTCCGGGGTCACTCCCAGCAGCGGACGCAATATAACCAGCCCATCGCGCACGCTGTATTCACGGATTCCGCATAGCCCTTCCAGCCCGCTGCCGCGCTGCAGACGCATTAAAAATGTTTCGGCTTGATCCTTTGCATGATGCGCCGTCAGCAAAACACGCACGCCATTCTGGTTGCACCACTCCGTTATCAGAGCATAGCGGGCTTGCCGCGCTGCCTCTTCTATTCCGGTAGCCGGCTTTTCGCCCGCCCAAGTTAAAATGTGGTGTTCAATACCGTATTTCTGCATCAACCCGGCCACATATTCCGCTTCCATTCGAGAAGTTGGGCGCAAGCCGTGGTCTACAGTCAGCGCCACGACTTTCCGTCCGAACACTGCTAATTCTTCGGCTGCCTGCAGCACCAAAGCCAAAGAATCAGCGCCGCCGGAAACCCCGACGGCGATAACCTCATCCTTGATTTGATATTTAGCAAACAGCTCTTCCACTACTTGCATCCCAATTTTGCAGCTTCGGCTTTAACTCTTTTTACTAAATCTGCATTAGCTTTTGGAAATTCCGCCCCAAAGCTGGACAGCACAATGCAGGCATTTTTATTTTCTTTGTTTGCCTTAAAAGTCAGCCCCAGCTTGAACAAACTGTCCGGCGCCTTATTGCCGTTGTGATATTTTTCATAACCATTCTTAAAAGCAACTTTAGCTTTGTTATAATTTCCCTGCTTAAAATAAACTTCGCCAATCCAATATTGTGCATTGCCGGCCAGTTTATCATTCGGATATTGACTTAGTATCTGCTGAAAAGCAATTTCCGCTTCATCATACATTCCGCCGTTCAAGGCCTCCATGCCGTTGGCATAAATTTCTTCCGCAGATTTAGGCTGAGAAGTAACAACCGGCTTAGCCTCGGAAATATCGGCAATCAACGGCTGCGGAGCACCGTCAGCAACAGCTGCCGCGGCGGTGTTTGCCTTTTCGGCTGCCACATTAGAACCGGCAATCGGAGCTAAATCATTCCCCTGAATGCCATCTCCGGTCACAGCTTTAGAAGCGCCGGAAGCCACCGGAGCATCGTAGGTGGTCGGAATAACCGGCGCGGGCGCGCTCAAATTCGCCGGAACTTGGCGTCCTTCCAAAATCTTAAAGCGAATTTCCATATCGCGGTTTATTTTATCCAGCTTAGTTTCCAGCTGTTTTACCTGATATTCCAACGTATCCATACGCCCGTTGACTTTGCGGATTACTTCATCATACTCGCCGATTTTAACCTGTACATTTCCGGCCGCCGCTTGGTCTTGCGAAACAGCTGACGATTTTGAAGTTTCAACAGCCGAGCTTCCGGCACCGCGATAGATTTGCCGCTGCAACACCATTAAATCTTCACGCAAATCATCTATTTCTTTTTGCATATCCGAATTTGCCATTGCCGGCATTGCCGCCAGCAACAAACTTCCCGACACTAAAAAACAAGCCGCTAATTTCATAAGACGCCTCCTAAAAAATCAAAACATAGCCTATTTATAAAATATTTTTTGCCTTAGTACAAGCACAAAAAAAGACGCCGCCGATTCGGCAGCGCCTTTTTATTTGGTAATCAAACTGTCTGATTATTCAGCTGCACTAACAACTGTAATTGCACGACGGTTCTGAGCCCAAGCAGCTTCGTTGTTACCCAAAACAGCTGGTCTTTCTTTACCGTAAGAAATTGTAGAAATTCTGCTTTCTTCAATACCTTGAGATACCAAGTATTGTTTTACAGCATTGGCACGGCGTTCGCCCAAAGCCAAGTTGTATTCACGAGTACCTCTGTCATCGCAGTGGCCTTGAACAATAACGTTTACATCGTCATGTTTCTTCAACCAAGCAACTTGAGTGTCCAAAGCAGCTTGAGCTTCTGCAGACAAAGCAGAGCTATCAAATGCGAAGAATACTGTATCGGTTGTGTTTTCTACAAAATCACGAGCCAATCTAGATTCGCAGTCAGCACCGCTGAACAAGCCGCCGTCAACGCCGAATGTAGAGCAGCCTGACAAAGCAACAAGAACGCAGAACAAACTTAAAAGTTTTTTCATTTTATTTTCTCCATATGGTTTTTTACAATTTGTCTGTATCGCTACAGAACAGTTTATTTAATTGCATAACAACTAATACATCTGGTAATTTAAGAAATATTTGTAAATTTTTCAATAAGAAAAATAAAAAAAATGCGATTATTTTACAAATTTGTGCATTATTTTTTTATTTACAGCTCAAAGCGCGCACATTAACAGCGTATTTTTTTATTTTTTCTTTTTATAAGCGGCATCGACAATGCTTTTTTGCTTTTCCAAATCAAAATCAACTTTTATATTCAGCTGCGGAGCAACGGCCGTTATAATGTTTTTGGTTGTCGGCACGGCGTTCCAGCCGGCTTCGGTATGATTAAAGGTTTCTTTCAGGCCTTTCGGATCATCAAACACCACCAGCAGCGCATATTTCGGATTAGATGCCGGAAAACCGGAAATAAAGGTGGAAATACTCTTTTTATGGTCATAGCGCCCGTTTACCAATTTATCGGCAGTTCCGGTTTTGCCGAATACCTGATAGCCCTCGACATTAGCCCGGCGGCCGGTTCCGCGCACAACCACAGCGCGCAGCAATGTCCGCATTTTTTCCGAAGTTTGCTGCGACACCACACGGCGTCCTTTGTCTTTAGCCTCTGCCAGCAGAGTCGGTTCATGATAAATTCCGCCGTTTACGATTGCCGAAAAAGCTGAAATAATGTGCAGCGGAGTCGTTGAAATGCCATAGCCGTAGCTGATTGTGGCCATAGAATGCTCAGACCAGCGCTTTTCAGATAAGAACAATGGCTTAGCTGTTTCTGTAACTTCAAAATCGCTTAAGGACTTATCCATATTTATTTTTTGGAAAAAGGCACGCTGATATTGCTTGCCGACTTGCATAACTTCCAATGTAGAACCGATATTGGACGATTCCACCAAAATATCCTCCGGAGTCAGCATTTTGTGCGAGCCGTGCGGATCAGAAACCCGATAACGCCCGAAATAAACCGGCTTAGACGTATCAAAACGGCTGTTTACGTCTATTTTGCCGCTGTCCAGACACATAGCTGTATTAAATACCTTGAACACAGAACCGGCCTCATATACGCCTTTGGTGGCAAAGTTAAACATCGCTCTGTCAGCTACTTTAATATTATCATTCGGATTAAAATCCGGCACCGATGTCATAGCCACAATCTGCCCGGTGTTCACATTCATTAAAATCGCGGCGGCGCCTTCGGCCTTAAAGTGCTCCATACCGGCCTTGAGTTCCTCGCGGATAGTGTTTTGGATTCCCATATCAACTGACAGCTTTACCGGCTTGGTAGAGGTGGTCAAACGATCATCCATAAAGCTTTCCAGTCCGGAAATGCCTTGATTGTCAACATTAGTATTTCCCAAAATATGGGCAAACAGATTTTCATGCGGATAAATGCGTTTTTCGCAATTTTCAAATTCCAGCCCCGGAACGCCCAAAGCGTTTACCTGCGACTGCTGCGCCGGAGACAAATTGCGTTTTAAGTATACAAACTTTTTATTGCGGCTCAGCAAATCAACAAAGCGTTCATAGGTCACATCCGGAAAAATAGCGCTCAGTTTTGCGGCAACCTCTTCCGGATTTTTTATCAGTGTCGGTTTGGCCGAAAGATTAACCGTCGGCAAAGAAGTAGCGATAATCTCGCCGTTCC
Source organism: uncultured Eubacteriales bacterium (assembly GCA_963632615.1). Classification (GTDB taxonomy): domain Bacteria; phylum Pseudomonadota; class Alphaproteobacteria; order RF32; family CAG-239; genus RUG410. Next base: position 5,366 of record CAVGVF010000050.1, on the reverse strand, counting down.
TGTCCATAATATCAGCACGTTTTACCGGATTTTTGAGA
>CAVGVF010000050.1:0-5318 GCA_963632615.1 uncultured Eubacteriales bacterium | reverse complement strand
CCGCTGTATTGTTATCAACCAATGCGGCGTCAATATTTATTCCGTTGCCTAAGCAAACGTATGTAACCCGCAGGCCTAAAATAACATAAAACACCGCAAATGCTGCCAAAATCAGCCAGATTCGGCTGCGGCACATTGAAACGCTGTCGCCTTCGGCCGTAAAGTTTTTCTGCGAAATAATACCGTGCGAAAATTTTATCTCCTGTCCGGGCAGATAAAATCTTTCGGCATTTTTTCTTTTTGAAAAACTTACGTTGAATTCCATTTTATTTCTTTTTAACCTCTGCTTTGACCAATGTTGTCAAACCTTTTTTATTCGGAGCGATTCGCCCGCCGGCAGATTCGTCTTCATAATTGAAATGTAAAGCAGAATAGTTAATAATTTGTTCAGGTTTTGCTTTTTCCAGAGATAATTGTTCGTATGCCAGTTTTTTCAGCCGTTCCGGAGAATTGTTCAAGCTCCATTCGGCCTTCAAAATATGAATATCCTGAATATCTTTCTGAATATTTGCATTGATGATATCAACACGGCGCTCCAAACCTTGCACCTGATTTTTTAAAACAGACTGAGCCACCGCCACAAACAATGTAAGCGTCAGCCACAAAACCACCATTGCTGTTTTTATACTGCCCATGTTTATCCCCTCACTGCATATCTTAATTTGGCTGAACGCGCCCGCGGATTGCGCCTGCATTCTTCAGCCGTCGGCACAATAACTTTAGAAACTTCGGCAAACAAATGCTCATCCTGCACCAACTCCGGCGCATATTTAGAAACTCTGACTCGGCGTCCGCCGTTTTCTTTGAAAAAAGTTTTAACAATCCGGTCTTCCAGCGAATGAAAATCCACCACAACCAAACGCCCGTTTTTCTGCAGACGGTTCGCCGCTCCGGTCAATCCGCGCGACAATTCGCCGAGTTCATCATTTACAGCGATTCGCAAAGCCTGAAAAGTTCTGGTTGCCGGATTTTCTCCAAACTTTTTATGAATTACTTTATATATTATTTCTGCAAGCTCGGTTGTTGTTTCTATTTCTTTATGCTTGCGGTACTCTGCAATTTCTCTGGCTATTTGGCGTGATTTCCGCTCTTCTCCGTATTGATAAATCAAATCAGCCAGCGCCTGTTCATCGTATGTGTTGACAATATCTTTAGCCGATAGTCCGCTTTGCGACATCCGCATATCCAAAGCCCCTTCTTTACTGAATGAAAAACCGCGTTCAGCTTCATCCAGCTGCATAGAAGACACACCGATATCAAATACGGCGCCGTTGATTTTTTCCGGCACTAAATCGGCAAAATCGCCGAACTGTCCGGCTCTGAATTCAAAACGCTCGCCATACATATTTTTAATTTCGTTAGCCCGTATTCTGACAGTCGGGTCACGGTCCAGAGCAATAACTTTGCAATTTACTGCCTCCAGAATAGCTTTGGTATAGCCGCCGTTACCGAAAGTGGCATCCACATACACTTCGCCTTTTTGCGGATTCAGCACCGCCAAAACTTCTTGCAGCATCACAGGGATATGTTTCTGTCCGGTTTCCGGCATTATTCAGCCTCCCTGTTTTGTTTCAAAACCGGACGGTTTTTCAGTACTTCGGCTCGAATACGCGCTTCTTCTTTAGCCCAGTTTTCCGGATTCCAAATCTGAAATTTACGGCCTTTGCCCACAAAAACAGCCGAATCGGTAATGCCGGCATGCTGCAAAAGCTTATCCGTCAAAACAATTCGTCCGGTGCTGTCAAACGGAAAGCGCTTGGCATCGCCGAAAATCAAATTAGTTAAATTATCCTGTGTTTCCGAAAAGAAATCCGTAGAATTTTCAATTTCCGTTGCCAGTTTATCCAGCGTATCTTCCAAACACCCTTCAATGCAGGGAGCGCTCAAGCTGCGGTAACAAACAATTTCTGTTGACAATTCTTTAACGATTGCACGGTAATCTGACGGCAAAGAGACGCGTCCTTTAGCGTCTACTTTGTTGGTTATGGTATCCATAAAGAGAAAAACTTTTCTCATGTCAGATTCCTTTCGGGTTAATTCTTATTTATGGTATAACATGGTAATTCATGGGTTTCAATGGTATTTTTTAGCATTTTATTAACTGTTCTTATTTTGTTCGCATAAAAAATATAAGGCAGCAAAAAACACTCCGTAAAAACAGAGCGATAGCCTATAAAAAATTTTTTTAAATAATTCACAATGTAAAGTTTTGTTAAGATTCCGGATTCTTTGTTTCAAATTAAATTTTTATCTATCTGCTAAAAGCCGGGAATTTTCAACAGCAATCATCTCAGCCAGCTCTTCTTCTGTCGGCAGCACGGTTTTGTATTTACTTGCAAACAGCTGTTTATTTTCTTTAAGAACTGAATACTTTACCATAGTTTCGCTTTTATCCGTGCAAAGAATAATACCGATTGTCGGATTATCATCTGCACCGCGTTTCAATTCATCAAACATTCTGACATACATATCCATCTGCCCGATATCTGCATGCGTAAGTTTGTCTGTCTTCAAGTCAATGACTACAAAACATTTTAAGATATAATTATAAAAGACCAAATCTGCATAAAAATGATCTGTTTCCGTGCTTATACGCTGTTGTCTGGCCACAAAAGAAAATCCCTTGCCTAATTCCAGCAAAAACTTTTGCAAATGCGAAATAAGTTCCTTTTCCAGCAAACTTTCCTTACCCTCTATATTTTCAGGCACGTTTAAAAATTCCAAGACATACGGATCCTTGATAAAGCTTTCAACAGACTGACATACAGGCAGATTATCCGATGCTTCGGCATTTTTCTGCGTAGATAATATACGGTGGTAATAACCTGTTTTAATATTGCGCTTCAGCACACGGTATGACCAATTTTGCTCGGAAGCTTCACGAATATAATATTCTTGTTCTTTTTTATTATCTATACGCAAAATAAGGCAAATATTTGACCACGAAAGATTCGTCAGACACTGTCTGGCAGATTCCGGAAAATTTAAATAAAACGAACGCATATCTTTAATATTGGCTTCTGAAAAGCCTTTTCCGAAGGTATCCGTTAAATAACGTGAAAGATTTTCTATTAGCTTTTCACCATATCCTGCCCTGATTTTACCATTCTGCTCTTCTTCAACAATTCGTTGTCCTATCTTCCAATATGTGTCAACCATTATAGAATTTACGGTTCTGTATACCTTAGAACGGGCAGAAGATAACAGTTCTGCAATATCTCTGAAAAATGTAATATTTTTATCTGTGATTTCATTTGCCATATTATTTACCTTTCTATTTTCAGGTCTAACACAGCATTAAAGCATCGTCAACATTATCTATAATTTATAATATCCAAAACAATTAAATCCCCGGTTTCATTTTCAGAAACGGGGGATTTGGTTTAATCAGCGCAAGCTGTAATTTTCAAAAAACTCGGAAAGCTCTTCCGGCTCCAAGTCATTCGGGAAAAACAGGCTTCTTACGGTCAGCAACTTATATTTTGACCAGCTCTGTTTATAAAGCTGTTCGTCACAGACCGAAGAATTAGCCCGTACGGAATAAAACTTCTGCACATCTTGAGCATACAAAGCAACAAACTGCATAACTTTTTTTACAAAGTAATCAGATATTGTGGCTTTTACCACAAAGTTACACTGCTTGGCATGCTTCAAATCATACAAAACTTCCTTATAATAAGGATCATTGTCAATGGCTGAATCCAGCTTAAAAGTGTTGGTTTGCTGTCTTACCCCCAAATTTTCAACCAGCTGTTTTACTTTTTTGTTGTCAAAACGGTCGGTTCCGATAAATCGGTTAGATGCGCCACCAAGCACGTGACGCTCATAAATCCGCACCGCTATCTGAAACAATTTTATCAACACGGCAAAACGGTCGAATTTCTTGGAGTTTTCATCCTCAATTCCCCGTATTTTAACAAAATACAAGGCCAACAGCGGAGCTCTGGCGCAAATCGGCAGCTGCAAAATAACATTCTCAGCCTCACTGATTTTCAGTGATGTCATACCGATACACTCAGAAATCATAGACTTCAGCTTGTCATCAACATTAGTCTCTGCAAAATGATTAATCTGTCCCATAGAAATAATAATTAAAAAATAAATAATATAAATGATGAAGTGATTATATACTATTTTTGCCAAATAGCAAGAATTTTGTACAAAAAAACTTCCGTATTTTTTCAATACGAAAGTTTTTTCAATATACTTATTTAATAAGTACTGATTATTTTAGCTTCCGGCCTCCACATCAAGCGGGCAAAACATCTGTTTGTTCCGGCCTTTTGATATACCAGCTCCTGATGATTTTCAAAGCTATAGGCAACACCGTCACCCTGATGGCTTTTTTCACTTGTCCAATATTCGCCCCGCAAATCAAAAGTATCTGCATCTACGCCGTGCTTTTTTAAAAGCTCCATAGTTTTATTAAAAGCCTTGAGCTTAGCCTTGTTTTTATCCAAAGCCTGAAGCTGTTTAAGCAAAGGCAATTTTTCCGCCGGCTTATAAACAGCGTCATAGTCAAACATTCGTTCAACTTCATCATAAGAGCAAAGAGCCTGATCCTTGCAAATAACCAAAAAGTTGACTGACGCCCCTATAATATAGTCCTTGACTTCTTCATAAAAGCAGTCAATGCCCAGCATTATTTTTCCTTTAACCTGATAAATCAGCGGAATTTCTGTTTTTTCAAAGTTACCGGACTTTAAGCTATTATTTATTTTTGCAATAAACTCTTTTACAGAATTTGCTTTACTAAAAGAATCATTATAATCCATACCACAAAAATTTAAGTTAATAATAAAATTTATACTCGGATTATACAGATATTTTCAATTTTGTCAAGTTTAGACAACAAAACTTTTTGCCGGCTCCTAATAAATATTTCAATGATTAAATATCAAATTTCAATATGTTTTCGATTTTAAAATAATTTATTGCTATTTAACCAATACACAATATAATGATTACAAGTATGCAATATGCATATTTAGGGCGTAGCAACCCTTTTAACGACAGTCGTTAAGCATAAACGACTTAAATTTTTTATGCCGATTTTCGCCTAGAGCGGATGTCGGTTAAATAAGGCTATGTGCCAAATAGGCCGAGCCGTTTGTCGTTATACGGTTTGCTAACATCCGCCCGCTTTTGACAGCGGGTTTTGTTTTATGCAACAAATTACGGAGTTAGAAATATGTATAAAAATTTGAAAAGCAACAATAAATTTGCAGAAGGAAACAGTATTGCCATTCGTTTGTTCTCATCTGCTCTCAACGTCATTCTTCGGCGTGAACGGAGTGAACTGTCCGGAGAATCCAGGA
>CAVGVF010000049.1:0-12096 GCA_963632615.1 uncultured Eubacteriales bacterium | reverse complement strand
GGGAGAGGTCGCAGACTTGTCTGCGGGTGAGGGGTACTTAAAGAGTGAGCAATAAATACTAAACAAGCGTCTCCAGCATCCGTCATTGCCGGACATGACGCATAGTCTGTTCCGGCAATCTTGGCGCAACATACTCCTTTTAAATAATAAAGCAAATTTATTGACTAAGTAAGAGACTTGCTGCAACAAGATCTTCGGGACAAGCCCAAAGATGACGGAGAACTGACGAAAGACAACACTATTTCTTTCTGCAAATTTACCCTTATTACTTTTCAAATTCTTATTCATATTTTCGAACTCCTAAACATATAAAAACAAAACCCGCCGAAATAAAAGCGGGCGGATGTTCGAAAACCGTACAATAGGAAACGGCTCGGCTTATTCAGCTCATAGCCTTATTTAGCCGACATCCGCCTAAGCAGAAATCGGCATATTTAATATTAAGCCACTATGCAATGACTCCTATTGAAAGGGTTTTCGAAGCCCTGGACAAACTATCGTTTGTCTGTTTTTAAACTATAATAAAGATTGTTGGATGTAAAGTAAAAAATCAAAAACGGCAAGATTGCTGTGCTGTTATAAAAATTTTATTGGCTGATTACAAAAAATCTATAAGAGTGGAGCTTTGAATTTATTCGTTTTATATTTTCTGCTTTACATTTTTGGTCTGTTTAGTTAAATTCTAAATCAGACAGGCCATAGCCTGTTCAGGGCGTAGCAACCCTTTTAGCAATAGTCGCTTGAGCATAGCGACTTAAAAATATATATGCCGATTTCTGCTTAGGCGGATGTCGGCTGAATAAGGTTTCGGCCAAATAAGCCGAGCCGTCTATTGCTATACGGTTTGCTAACATCCGCCCGCCATTTTGGTGGGTTTTGTTTTATGTAACAATTCACGGAGTTAGAAATATGTATAAGAATTTGAAATGTAATAATAAATTTATAGAAGAAAACAGTATAGCCTCTCGTCTATTCGCCGTCATTGCCGGACTTGTTCCGGTAATCTTGTTTCAGCAAGTGACTAACTTAGTCAATAAATTTGCTATATTATTCAAAAAGAGTATGTTTAACCAAGATTGCCGGAACGCGTCCGGCAATGACTGTACAGGGACGCTTGTTTATGTTTTTTTCAAATTCTTTAAATTATTAAATCTGATGTATTATCCTGGACACTCGGCGAATGAGCTGACGCTCAAAGCCAAGCATGACTATAAGAGTGTGTTGCAATTCGGAAGGCAGCTGCACTTTTACTCTTGAAATTTAGGCTAAATTTTCTTCAATGCTAAAGTAAAATCTGCTTCGGTGGTGTTTTTAATGTCTTCCAACGAGGAATATGGGCTGATTTCGCGCAATAGCAAGCCTTGCGGAGTTACTTCAAACACGCCTTTTTCCGTGATGATAAGATTTACTTTATGCGCCGCAGTCAGGGGCAGAGTGCATTTTTTTAAGATTTTCGGCATACCTTTAGAAGTATGCTCCATAGCGATAATCAGCTTTTTAGTACCGACTACCAAGTCCATGGCGCCGCCCATTCCGGGAGTGAATTTTCCAGGGATACACCAGTTGGCGAGGTTGCCTTCTTGGTCTACCTGCAAAGCGCCTAAAACCGTAATGTCTATGTGTCCGCCGCGCATCAGCCCGAAAGAAGTCAAGCTGTCAATAAAGCAGCCTCCTGGGTTAATGGTAACGCCGACGCCGCCGGCGTTGGTAATGCGCTCGTCTTTGACCGATTCATGCGGATAAGTGCCGACGCCCAGCACGCCGTTTTCAGACTGTACAATCACTTCCACATCGTCCGGCAAATAGGTCACGGCTTTTGTCGGCAGTCCGATACCCAAAGTAATCACATCATTGTTATGAAATTCCTGCGCCACGCGTTTGGCGATTACTTCCTGCATTTCATCTTTTGTCAGCGTCATTTTACATTTTCCTTTGCCACAATATAATCCACCATAATCCCCGGAACAATCACATTGTTAGGGTCAAGCGGCTCGTTATGCAGATAGTCAACCTCGGCAATCACAATATCGGCCGCGCTGGCCATTACCACATTAAAATTGCGGGTGGAGCCAAAATAGGAAAGGTTACCGAACTTGTCGGCGTTGGTGGCGTAAATCAGGGCAATATTGGCACGCAGCGGCTTTTCTAAAATATAGTCTTTGCCGTCAACCTTGATAATCTGCTTGCCTTTTGCCACATCGGTGCCGATTCCGGTCGGGGTCAGAACTCCTCCCAGTCCGGCTCCGGCGGCGCGGATACGTTCAGCCAGCGAGCCTTGCGGAGCCAATTCAACTTCCATGGTTCCGGCATTCATCTGCGCCACGGTTTCAGGATTGGTGCCGATATGCGAAACAATCGCTCTTTTGATTTTATGCGCCGAAACCAGTTTACCGCGGTCGGAATCCGGCATGGAAGTATCGTTGCCGATTAAAGTTAAATCGTGAACCGGAGTTTTTAACAGTTCGTCAATCACCGCGGTCGGTGAGCCGCATTTTAAAAATCCGCCAATCATAACGCTTTGATTGTTTTTGAAAAACTGCGCGGCTTCAGAAGCTGAGATAAATTTTACCATTTGTTCTCCTTAAAAACTTATCCTAGCAATAGCTGAAAAAGCGTAAAAAGTCAATAATCGGGGAGGGCGGCGTGGATAAAAATACAGCCTGTCTGAGAAAATCAGGCAGGCTGCAGTTAAAAATCCAAAGCAGATTTAGTGTTTTGTTTCCGGTTTCAGTTCCAAACCGTTTGCGCCAGCAGTAATCGAAACCGTTGAGTTATCCGGCACTGCACCGTCAAGCAGCAGTACTGAAAGCGGATTTTCCACTTCCTGTACAATCAAGCGTTTCAGCGGACGGGCGCCGAACTCTTCATTGTAACCGTTGTCGGCCAGCCAATCTTTGGCTTTGTCATCCAGCTGTAAGCTGATATGGCGGTCGTTCAAGCGTTTTTGCAGGCGTTCAACCTGAATATCCACAATTTTGCGAATATCCTTTTTGCTCAATGGGTTAAAGGTTATAATTTCATCCAGACGGTTCAAAAATTCCGGCTTAAAGAAACTCTTTAACTTAGTCATTAAATCGCCTTCGCCTCCGGTAACCAGATTAGAAGTCAAAATAATAAACGTGTTCTTAAAGTCCACCGTGCGGCCTTTGCCGTCAGTCAAATGACCTTCATCCAGCACTTGCAGCAGCAGGTTAAACACATCCGGATGCGCTTTTTCCACCTCGTCAAACAAAATAACCTGATATGGACGGCGGCGGACGGCTTCGGTTAAAACACCGCCCTCGTCATAGCCCACATATCCCGGAGGCGCACCGATTAAACGAGCGACAGAATGCTTTTCCATATATTCGGACATATCTATACGCACGTATGCGGCTTCTTCATCAAACAGAAACTCTGCTAAAGCTTTTGCCAGTTCGGTTTTGCCGACACCGGTCGGACCAAGGAACAAAAACGAACCAATCGGACGATTCGGATCTTTTAAGCCGGAACGAGAACGGCGCACCGCATTGGCAACTGCCGTCAAAGCTTTGTCTTGTCCGACTACGCGCAGAGCCAGATTCTTTTCCAGATTCAGCAGTTTTTCACGCTCGCTGCCGACCAGCTTATCAACCGGAATACCGGTCCATTTAGAAACAACCGAGGCAATCATATCCGGCGTAACGGTTTCTACAGTTTGCTGAGTTTGGTTATAGGCGCTCAGCTCTTTTATTTTGCGTTCCAAATCCGGAATTTCTTTATATTGCAGCTCACCGGCTTTTTCATATAAACCGGCACGCAGGGCTTTGTCGGCTTCAATACGGGCTTGATCCAAACGCTCGCGCAGGCGGTTTACCTCCATGCTGGAGCTTTTGCGAGCTTTCCAAGCTTCGGATTTTTCGGCCGATTCTTTTTCCAAAACAGCGATTTCCTGTTCCAGTTTAGCCAGACGCTCTTTAGAATTGTCATCAGTTTCCTTTTTCAGGGCTTCGCGCTCAATTTTATATTGAATCAGCTTACGGTCAATTTCGTCCAGCTCTTCCGGTTTGGAATCCAAAGCCATTTTGAGCTTGCTGGCGGCTTCATCAACCAAATCTATGGCTTTATCCGGCAGAAAACGGTCGGTAATATAGCGGTCGGACATGGTTGCAGCCGCTACCAAAGCCGCGTCAGAAATACGCACGCCGTGATGCAGTTCATATTTTTCTTTGATACCGCGCAGAATAGAAATCGTTTCTTCAACATGCGTTTCGCCCACATACACCGGTTGAAAACGGCGGGCAAAAGCGGCGTCTTTTTCAATGTATTTCTGGTATTCTTTCAGCGTAGTGGCGCCAATGCAGTGCAACTCGCCGCGCGCCAAAGCCGGTTTAAGCAGGTTTGAAGCATCCATAGAGCCTTCGCTGGCTCCGGCGCCGACCACAGTGTGCATTTCATCAATAAACAAAATGACTTGCCCTTCGGCGGCCGAAACTTCTTTCAACACGGCTTTCAAGCGCTCTTCAAACTCGCCGCGGAATTTAGCGCCGGCAATCAGCGCGCCCATATCCAGCGACATCAGGCGTTTATGCGCCAAACTGTCCGGCACATCGCCGTTGATGATACGCTGAGCCAAACCCTCGACAATGGCGGTTTTACCTACACCAGGCTCGCCGATTAAAATCGGGTTGTTTTTGGTACGGCGCGACAATACCTGAATCGTACGGCGGATTTCTTCATCACGGCCGATTACCGGATCAAGCTTGCCCTGTGCCGCCAGCTGCGTAAAGTCAATGGCGTATTTTTTCAAAGCATCAAAACTGTCTTCAGCAGAGGCGGAATCCGCGGTGCGTCCTTGACGCATATTGTTGATGGCTTCGTTAAGTTTATGCACATCAACGCCGTAATTTTTCTGCATTAAAAGCGCCTGCAGCAAACGCTCAACCGTTACATAGCTGTCTTTGGCTTTTTCGGCGATTTGCTCGGCCGTGTCCAGCATTTTCAAAAAGTCTTTAGAGCAGGAAACTTCAACATTCTGCCCCTCTACCTGCGGCAATTTATTGAGCTCCTCAGCTACTTCTTCTCGCAGCAAATCCGGATTAGCACCGGCTTGGCTCAGCAAGTTAGAAGCAACGCCGTTTTTATCATCCAGCATAACTTTCAGCAAGTGAGCCGGAGTAATAAATTGGTTGTTGTTGCGCAAAGCCAAGCTTTGGGCGCTTTGCAAGAACCCTTGGCTGCGGTCTGTAAGTTTTTCCATATTCATATTTATTCACACTCCTTTATCTATAAAAAGATATAGGAAGCGAAAATCTCAAATGCAAATAGCCGATAAAATTTTTTAGCGGGTCTGGGCATTAAATTTTTGTGCGCCGCCTTTGTGTCTTTGACCTAAGTAATCTTTGCGGGTTACAAAACGTTCTTTTTTCGGATTTTGCTTAGAAGCTTTTTCGGCGCTGTCCGGCACTGCGTAAGCGGCTTTTTGCTCGTCAAGCTTGGTTTTACGCTCTTTTGCATGCAGCAAAGCCTGCTGATTGCCGTTGGTGCTTCTGTTTTGCTCTCTGACTGCTTTTTCGGCTTTACGCTGTTCGGCTTTTTCAGATTTATTTTGAGCTTCCGGCTGTTTATTTGGAATTTTTTTGCCGTTTACAAAATGGTTATCCGTTAAATATTTTTTGTTATAAATCGTTTCGCGGCGCAGCCCCAGCAAACCGTCAATGCCTTCTTTTACGCGGATTGCCACATAGAATTTTTTGCCGGTTTTCTTATCATTAAAGATTGTGCGGTAAGAAGTCGTGCTGTCATCTTTATCCATCATCTGCCCGTTGCCTTTGACATTGTTTTCGGTAGCGTGCAGCAAATCATGCGTGTTTTTATCCATCAGCACAATATGGTCATTCATTTGCCACCATTCTTTGTTTGTGGCTTTGCAGAAATTATCCGGATCATTTATGGCAAAATTGTGATGAGCGTTATACGAAACTTTGCATTTTTCTTTATACATATCTGCAATAGTTTTAGTTACGGTCTGATTTATTTCCGGAGCATCAAGCACTTTTTTCAAGTCATCGATACTGTAAATATCGTTGTTTTTGCCTTCGTGCATTATATCAACGGTTTTTTGAATATCTTCTTTGCCGACACCATTAGCTTTTAAGGTATTTTTTACCTCATTTATATCGAGTCCGTCATTGCTTTTGCCTTGTTCCATAAGTTTCAGCGTCTTATTTATTTCGGTTTCGCTGACACCTTTGGCTCTAAATACTTTTCTTAAATCATTGCCATGTTTTTCAACATATTTTTTCAGGTATTCTGCACGGCGTCCTTCGCCGATTTTTACGGCATCTGCTTCTTTTTTGTTTTTCTTTTGCCGTCTTTCCACATCAGAGGAGTCGGCTTGGCGCTTTTCGTTGATTAAATATGCAATGTCGGCATAAGTCAGGCTTTCTACTTTTTCCGGCGGAAAGTTGCGGTTAGCCAACGCTTTTTGCAAATCTTCTTTAATTGCGGAAAATTCCGGTACTTTTTCACATAGTTTCCAGATTTCATTATTTTCTAATTTATATTTTTCCGCATCACTATTGCCAGGAGTCGGATGGTTGATAACCTGCTGCAGGGTTTGAGAGCAGTTATAAGGGCTGGGACGTTCAATAAATCCATCCCAAGCGGCGCGCAAGATGCTGGTTTTAGCCTGCCTTAAAGCCTCTTCCTGAGCTGTTTCTTCTTTTACCGGTATAATTTCCACCTGCATGCCGAGCGGCGCCATCTTTTTTGCCAAATCATTAACCGCGCGTTCTCTGTCCACATTGCCGAAACTGTCATCACGGATAAGCATCTGCATGGTGTTTTTGACGTTTTTAACAATGTCTTCATCTGTCCGCCCTGTGGATAGCACTGTTTTTCCGGCAAGCTTATTATTGATTTTATCGGCATAATCAGTCAGATACTTCATGGTCGTAACTTGGAAGTTCGGCGATTTTTCTTTGATAAAGCTGTTAAAATAATTTATTTTATTGATGTATCCGCTTATCAGTTTTCTAATTTCTTCATTATTCTGAATCGGCAGCGGATCACCGGACATATTTGCCCGAATATTGCCGTTTTCAAACTTAGCAACCGAACCGGGATATTCATTTTCTAAGACTTTTTGATAAAATTCCTCCAGTTCGCCGGATAGTGAAATAAGTATGCTTTTTTCGCCTTCTTTATATTTACGAGTGCCTTCATCATCTGCGCTGTTGATTTTTATTTTATTATTCAAGGCATTGATGCTTTTATATATATTCGCCAAAGCAAAAGAGTACGAAAGCTCGCGTTTTTTTTCGTAGTCGGGCACATAAACGGCCAATTTATGATTGGCAAAGTTCTTTTGCGCATTTTCTGCCAGTTCATAGTCTTTGCTTTGCGAAAAATAACCGGTATCTACTACGCCTTCCTGCGGCAAAAAATCAGAAAATACATCTCTCTTTTTTAATGGCATCGCACACCTCTATACATATATATTTTTTCTTTAATTTTAGCAAATAAAAGCCGATTTGTCTATAATATTTTTGTCAAATTTTAAAAATTATAATAAAAAAGGCCTTAAAATATATTTAAGACCTTAAATTTGTTTGTTTTTACCGCTTTTATTCGGCAGCGCAGGCGCAAGCTTCATCCGCAATCAGGTGGGAAACAGCTTTTTCTTCGCAGAAGCACTTGCGGGAATAGTATTCAGATTTTTTGCCGCGGTTAAATTCAGAAACCGGACGATGATAGCCCATAACGCGGGTCCAAATTTCGCAAGGTTGTCTTTCTTCATCGCTTAATTTGATATCTTCAATATTTATAACAGCCATTTTTATTCTCCTTTATATCATCTTGTTTATAACTTTTTGTACTACATATAGTGTTAATAAAAAGTAAATAGACTAGATATAGTATTTTTATCTTATGCACACCTTTTTATTTTTTCTACAAGATTCATAGAGTTATAGCCGTGCGCAAAAATAAAATTTTTTTTGCATTCGCCGAAAATTAGCTTCTGCCGTTTTGCCTCTGCTTTTGCAGAATATAGCTTGTATTGTTCTCTACAGCTGTATTTGAGCCATTTTCGGCCGTATATTCCGCCGGAGAATTTGCCGTATTTCCCGATTCTCTGTTTTCAGCTTGTCGGGATGCAGCTTTTTCACGGATACGCTCAAGCTCTGCCGAGTTGTCTGCATTTTGAGCTTTTGAGTTTGCTGCCGCTTCTTGCAGCTGCTCATTCAGCGGCCGGTCGGGAGAATAGCGGTACGCCGGTTCTTGTTTTTGCTGTTTATGCTTTTCCGCATCTTCTTTCAGCTGTGTTTTCAGAGGCTCTTCCGATTCTGCGGCTTTCGCTGTTCTTTCTGCGGCTTGAGTCTGCAGAGTCTTTTTCAAGCCATTAGAGTTGCTTTGTTCATCGGCGTACGATTTTGTCGGCTTTTGAATATAGTCGGCGTTCATATCCGGAATTTTCATTTTGAGCACCGGAGAAACCCGGCTGCCGTCTTTGTCTTCCCATTTGCGGTATTCCGGCTTGAAAGATTCCTTGGCCTTTTTGCCGTCATCCAATTCTGTTAAAACAAAATTAGAGTCGGCTTCCAGCGCTTCGCGCACATTTATTTTTTCGCCTTCAACATAAACGTTATACATTTGGTCTGCTTTTTGATTATATAACTCTTCATTATCCGGCGGCAGTTCTTTGCCGGCTGCTTTATAATCATTTTTTGCGGCATCAACCGCAGCTGTAATGACTTTGATGTTTTTTATCAGTGTATTTTGGGAATCCGCTAAATTTAATTGCCCTAAATTTTTCTCTATCTCATTATTGGTATTATTTTGTTTGTTCTCCGCCATTTCTTCGGCGACCTTTGTAAATATTTCTTTGTCTGTGTTTTTAGTCAAAATATCGTGCTGCAGCAGTTTTTGATATTCTAAGAGACTGATTGAGCCGTCATATTCCGGCAAATCATATTTTTCGGCAAATTCCTTATTAGACAGTTTTTTATCTGCATCCGTTAGCTGCAATGGTTTTATTTCTTCCATAACCTCTCGTCCGGTATCTGGAATTTTTACATCATCTTTTAGATATTTTGTAAAATCAGTACCGCCGATAGTTAAGGCTATTTTGCGGCTTTTTTCATAGTTTTTCTGATAATCTGCTGCGTGTTCATTATTTTCTTCTGCCAGCTGTGTTGCCATATACGGATTTTGCATAAGGCCGTAAGTATCGGCATATTCTTTTACCCACATATCTTTAGTGCCATTGACTATCAGGCTCATATCTTTGTCAAAGTCTTCTTTATAAGGGCTGTTCGGGTTAATTTCGCCTTTGTCGATAGCATCTTTATAAAATTTGAAGTTGCCGTTTTCTTCTGTTTCAAAAATAGAACTGTCTCCGCTTTTTATATATTGATTGCGCATATATACCAAAGTTGTCATATTTGCTGATATTTCGCTCCACATATCCAGTTTATAGGCTTCTTCTGCACCCAAAGGAGCATCATAAATTCCTTGGCGGTGGCTGTCGCGGTGTTTTTGCTCGTGCAGGATTGTTCCCAAGCCGTTTGAAGAATCATTGAATTTTTGAGCCTTTGTTTCTTCATTATCAGCCTTCGGCGCATCTGTGTTTCCTGGTTTAGATGTGCTGCCTTTAGGCTTTTGTGGCGGCTGTTTTGTAGTGGGAGCAACTGTCTTTTTGTCTTTATCCGCATTAGTGTTTTGATTGTTGGTTTTCGGTTTGTAAAAGTTCAGGGTAATAGTCTTTTTATTGAGGTCATAATAAGCCAGCGTTTCGGATTGATGAGACAGCGTATCAACCTGAAAGTCTATTTTCCGCATCGGCTCTTTTTTTATTTTCGGCATTTTCCCCATAACTTTATCTCCCCAAAACTAATCGCGTGTTCTTTGTCTTTGCATATTTTGTATTTTTACCATTTGTTCGGCATCGCGTCTTTGCTGTGAGGTGCCAATAGCATCAGAAGCTGCGGTTTCTTCTTTTTTGGTATAATTATTTAAAACTTTTTGCCTTTTCATTTGCTCAATTTTTTGTTTTTGCTCATAAACTCTTTTAGATATCATAATCTTATTGCCGTCTGCACCGTTAATCATAATGAATTCATCATCAGTGACGGAGTTAGTTTTGGGGGCAGAAGCCGTTTTTTTCTTATGGGCTTGGCTTTGCAGTTTTTGTTTGAGATTTTTTTGCGCTTGATTAGAACTTTGTTCATTAACTTTGTCTTTCTGCTGCTCGTTCGTTTGTTGCTGCTTTAAAATTTGTCCGAGATTGCTGTTTTCTTCTTTTGTTTGTTCCTGCTCTGATGAAACATCGCTGTTTTCAGCAGTAAGAGCTTCATTGCTGTTTGCCGGTTCAGTCGCTTTTTCTTCTGTAGTTTTTACCACATCATCTGTATTTGTTTTTTCCGGCTCAAGTTTATTTAGCAATTCGTTGTTTTTAACTACAATTTCATGCACTCTATTTAGTCGTTCGGCTAATTCTTTATCAGACAATGTTTTGGCATATTGTATTGAAGTATTGAGTGCAACATTGTCTCCGTTAAAATCTTCATTTTGAATAGAATTGAGCGAAGTCATAGAAGTGTCACACAATTCTTTAAGCTTTTGTTTGTGTTCTTCTGATACTTGCATTTTTTTTAATGATTTTTTGAGTTTTTCAGCCGACCTCGAGGCACTTTCCATAGCCAGTCCCAAAGGGTAATGAAACATATAGATTCCTTTTTCGGTAGTACCGAATTCACTTTCATCTTCTACTTGTGGCAGTTTGCCGTCAGCTAAATCATTCGTAATGTCATTTTCAAATTTATCAATATTTTTTATTAAATTTTCGGTTTTAGATTTTGCTTCAATTGCTTCACATAAATCATTGTACTTATCATCATGATCTGCATCTTCGCTATTAGTTTTAAATGTGTCTTTATATTTATTAGAAAACCCCGGTAAAATTTTATCAGCTTCTTTATATTTTCCTTCAGCCGCTAAATTTATCAGTTTGTCTGCAGTTCGCTCTGGGGCTGATTTGTAGTTATCATCTATTTCTTCGGCAATATCATCGCATATTTCAGAATAACAGTTATCAACTACAATAACATTTCCGTCTTTAATTTTTATACTATCGCCGTGATCTTTGCTAAAGTCAGAGAGAATTTTATCTGCCTCATCAGTTTTTCCTTGAACATGCAGCCAAATGGCTTTGTCTGCCGCTGCTCGGATATTTTGTAAATTATTTACAGAATTGGTTAAATCTGAACCATCATAAATTTTTTTCTTGGCTTTTTCTTTTATTTTATTTTTCGGAATAACATAGCAATCTTCATATTCAGTGGTTACATCTTTTGTTTGAGTATTGCCGTTTTCATCTTCATACGCTTCTTTTTCTGTGATTGTTACAGTTTGCCTTTCACTATCCGGAAAGTAATCTTCATCGGTAAAATCTCCAATAAGATAATCAAAATCATCATCATTGTAGTCTGTGTTTGTTGTGTTATCATTTTTTTCAGTATTTTCAGACATTTTCGGCTCCGTATAATAGATATAAAACTAAATATAAGCAAATTATAGCATAGGTTGCGGGCTAATACAACCAATATCGGACAAACGGGCGCTTTATTCATATATTTGTAACAAATAAGCCTCTTTTAAGCTGTCGGCTCAAAGAGGCTTGCGGCATACAAGATTAAATCTGCCTATTTTTCTTTGGTTTTGAAATAATCTATAATCATCTGATAAAACTCAGCATTCTGCGGCTCTTTTTCTTTCAGAAATTCCGCTTTTTCAGAGGTAATAGCCGATTCTGCTATCAGGTGCAGCGTTGAGATTTTGCAAACGTTATTTGCCACATCAACCACGCCGCCGTCAATAAAATAGGTGGTAACCGGTTGGTTGTCGGTATCCAAAATTTGCAAAGTACCTTTATTCAAAAGCAAGGAAGTCGGCGCCCGCTCATCAATCAGAGTCAGATTGGTTTTGCCGTATGGCAGCACCACGCGGTAAACTTTTTTGTTGAGCGCCGTTCTTTCCGGCGTGAATATCTTTAAGCTAATATCAGCCATTAGTTAGACTCTTTCATTTTTTCTGCTTTAGCCACAGCGTCTTCAATGGTGCCTACCATATAAAAGG
>CAVGVF010000048.1:0-12337 GCA_963632615.1 uncultured Eubacteriales bacterium | reverse complement strand
TTTACTAACATCCGCCCGCTTTTATACAGCGGGTTTTGTTTTTATGTAACCATTTCGGAGTTAGAAAATATGTATAAAAATTTGAAAAATGTTATTAAATACCCCTCACCCGATGTTTACGCATCGACCTCTCCCTCAGGGGGCGAGGTTTCTTATGGCCGTTCTATGATTGAAATGCTGGGGGTGCTGGCTATAATAGCTGTGCTTTCTGTCGGAAGTATCGCCGGTTATTCCAAAGCAATGCAGCAATGGAAAATCAGCCGGCAGAAAACGCAGATTGCAGAACTGTTTTTGCAATGTATCAATCTTCGTGAGGATTTTATACGTGAGTGGAATAAAAATCATAATATAGTGCCGACAGCTTCAATTATGGCGGCGATGAATGTTATTCCGGACGGTTTGAAGAAATCCAGCGATTATAATTTAATTGACAGCGATAATAACCAAATGATGATTTATGTAAGCAGTTGCAACGGCTTAGCTTCTTGCTTGGAATACCGTTTAATTTTTACTATCTTTAGAACAGAAAACTCCAATAATCTGTCGCAAGATTATTGTGCTGCGTTTTTAGAACAGGCGCAGGCAATCAAGCCGTATGTTTACTACATTGAGCGTCGTTCATATAATACGCCGGATTTCAGAGACGGATATGCTTCTGATTATTTTGATATAAACAAGGCAACTCCCGTTAGTATTCGGAATTTTTGCAAAGTCTGCGAGGCTAAAAGTTTTTGTGATTTGCATCTTAAATTCAAACAATAAAATTATTTTGTATGTTTTTTAACTTTTTCCGGTTATTCTGATGAAAAATCAATTTAATTTCAGGTGTGAAAAATGAAAAAGTTTTTAGTTTTAGCTACAGCGTGTTTGTTTAGTCTTCCGGTCATAGCTGCAGAAACAAAGCAAAATTATGATGAATATGAAAAAATAACTGAATCTATTAAAGATAATCCGAATCAGGCTATTAAACAGCTCAAAAAAATGATTGATATAAATGATTCCGCCGCTATGGAATATTTGATATTGCAAAGTATTTATCATCCTAAACAGGTAAAGACTAAAGAATTTTCGCAAATTGCCCAAAGATTGCATGAAAAATTGGTCGCTCAATATGAAAAAGTTGTTCCAAATGAGCCGTTTTATAGAATGTATCAAAAGAATTATTTAGAATTAACGGGCGAAAATCCGCTGAAATGTTACAAGCAATTAAAATGCTTAATAGAAATCGGAGCTTTGCATTTTTCTAAATTTTTTAATATATGGGATAATGAAAGTTATTATATAAATTACACTCCTTGGCAGATTATTGTTCCCTGCCCTACTGCGCGAAAGCTTAAAATGACGGCTGTTTTGGACTATGCCGGCGGCGGTCATGGAGCGGAAGCAATAGATATTTCTAATTGTTCGCAATATGAAGAATATGATTTCCCGAAAGAAGTAAATAAATTTTATTATAATTTGTATAGCAATTTTTATTTTGAGAGCGGTGGCTCCAGCCGTTTTGTTTATCAGGCAAAGGAAAAGTACTATGATAATATTTACCGCTATAATCCTGATTGGAATATCAAAGGCAATGAGAAATATTTGAAAGTTATGCCGTTGGAAGAATGGTCTGTAGCGTCATATCCGAATTATAAAAAAGTTACGGAAACTCTAAATTACGGTATAGGTTTTAAAGAAGCGGTAAAGCAGTTGGCTCAGCATTATGTTAAAACGTTTAAGGTTTCAAAGAAAATAGCTGAACAGTACGCTCATCTGGCAATGATGCCGCCGGCAACCCGCGGAGAACCGGTGGATAAAAGTACGCTGCGTTATAAAATTCTTTCCGGTGCGCCGATAGATGAAATTAAGAGCTTGATTATAAAGCAAATTCAGAGCGGCGAAACTCTTAAAGAACCGCAGATGCCGGTTGAAGCTGATGGAATTTTGATGATAAGCATTCAGCGGCCGGATGTTTTGGCTTTATTATTGCAAGAATGCTCTGAAAATAAGTGCAAGGGCGTAGATACAGATGTAAATGCTGTAAATTCTATAGGCAAAACCGCATTGATGTATGCAGCTCAATACGGCTTTTTAGACAGCGTAAAAATATTGTTAGAAGCCGGTGCTGATATAGATGCTCAGACTAACGCCGGCAATAATGACGGTTATTATTGCAATGAGGATATTTGCATAAGATATGGGGAGAGAACAGCTCTAATGTATGCGGTGCAGGAAGGCCATTTAGATGTTGCTGAATATTTGGTTGAAAATGGTGCAGATTTGAAATTGACTGATTCGCAGGGAAATGATGTCTATGATTATTTGCGCGGTTCTGTACCTTATGGAACATCTCCAGAGCCGAAAAATGAAAACTTAACCTCGGAACAAGTTGAGGAGTTTGAAAAGTTTTTGAAAGATTATGAAAACAAACAATCTGATATTCAAACTCCAAGACAGTTAAAAAGGGATTTGTATGTGATTTAATTTGCAGTTCCAGGGTTCAATTCCGTCCAGGCGGTAAGACAGGGATTTGCTACGCTAATCGCTCCGCTCCTGCGTCCTCGTTCGGCAGAAAGCCTCAGCGGCGTCCTCAAGTCCGCCTCTCGTCCTTGTTGAACCCTTCTTTTCCAGGGTTCAATTCCCTACCGTCCATATAAACAAAAAAACTCCCTAGAGGGAGTGTTTTGTTTATTGGCGGTAAGACAGGGATTTGAACCCTGGGTACCTGAAATAGGTACAATTGATTTCGAGTCAATCGCATTCGACCACTCTGCCATCTTACCATAGATAAAATGCGGTCAAATTGTTTGTAGGCTACTTTGAAAAAAAAAGCAAGTGCTTTGTTTTAAAAACTGGACACTTTTTCTTTTTTATGTTACTTTATACAAAAATGGAGGCATTATGTCTAGAAAACAATACCGCGTTATTTGCTCTAAAGAGCGTTTTAAGGATGATGTAATCATTGATATTGCTCCTGCAGACGGTGTAATACATGATATGATTATGGCCAGCCGAAAAAGAGAAAATCCTAAGCTGGAAAATTATGCCGGTTCTGTATATCTGACCGATATTGAGGGACAGGAGCCGGAAATAACTTTCGGTAAATTCAAATTTTCGGCACAGCAGGACAATGCTCCGGCTCGTAAGTCGCCGATGTATATGTATTATGAGAGCTTGGCTAAAGAGCTGACTCCAAAAATTATACAGACGTTTAACAAAATGAAGGCTGCCGGAAAAGAAGCAACTTTAGACGTCAGTATGATGGACTATCTGTCCGCAAAACAAGACGGAGAAGTTAAAACTCTGAAAGATGAGGAACTGAAAGAATATGCCGAACGCCGCCGGAAAATTGAACAAAACAAAAAAGAAACTTTGGAGCGCAAAGCCAGAGAAAATGCCGCATACAAGCCGGAAGTTTTACTGGCTTGGAAACAGGCTCTGCAGCGCGGCGGCTAATTTTTAGCGTAACAGAAGCATTGCGGCTCGTGGTCGTCTATTACTCCGACAGCCTGCAAATAGGAATATATAATCACACTGCCGACATATTTCATGCCGCGCTTTTTTAAGTCTTTAGAAATAGTATCTGACAACTCGTTTTTAACAGGGCAGGGGAATATATTATATTTTTGGGTTTTACCGTTTGTAAAATGCCATAAATATTTATCAAACGAACCGAATTCCCGTTGAATTTGCAAAAATATTTTGGCGTTATTGACGGCAGCGCAGATTTTTTGCCGGCTGCGGATAATTTGCGGATTTTGCAGCATTTTTTTTATTTTTTCTTCATCAAATTTTGCTGCTTTTTCAGGCTCAAATCCGGAAAATTCCTCTCTGAAAGCCTGGCGTTTTTTTAAGACGGTCAGCCAAGAAAGTCCGGCTTGAAAACCCTCTAAAATCAGCATTTCAAAAAGCTTGCGGTCATCATGCTCAGGCTTGCCCCATTCTTTATCATGGTAGCGCACATAAATTTCGCAATTTTCATCAACCCAAGAACAGCGCATGACTACACCTTATGCGGCAAGCGGCTGTAAATAAAATCGCTTAAACAATTCGGCAAAATTGAAAGCAGCCACACGCCGAAACGCATCGGCCACGGGAAAGCTATCAACCCGATGTTTTTCTGAATACCTCTATAAATAATGCCTGCCGCTTTATCCGCTTCCATAAAAAACGGCATCGGGCAGGTGTTTTTATCGGTAATGCGGGAGCGTACAAACCCCGGACAGATAACGTTTACAGCAATGTTTTCGGCTCGCAGGCTGTTGCGCAGCGCTTCGCCGTAGGCTTTTACGCAGGCCTTGCTGGCGCTGTAGGAAGGGCAGGCGCTGAGTCCGTGATATCCGGCAATAGAAGCGGTTATGGCAATGATTTTTGAGCTGCCGTCCTTGCGTTTTTTATATAGCTCAGCCGCCGGAGTAACCGTGTTCAGCACGCCCATAACATTGGTATTGAAAGTGTTATAAATATTTTCCGGTGTTTCCTCTCCGGTAGAAACTCCGGCATTGGCAAACACTAAATTAAGCGGTGCTTTCTGATTGCATTCTTCAATCCATTGTTTCATTGCAGCTTTATCGGCAACGTTAACGATTTTAGCTTCGGTATCAGCTCCCAGTTTTCGGCATTCGGCCGTAATTTTTTCTAAACGTTCGGCATTTCGGCCGCTTAAGAACAGGTTTTTTGCACCGTTTTGAGCGTATATCCGCGCTAAAGCTTCGCCGATTCCCGAAGAAGCGCCGGTAATTAGTACGTTTTCTATATTTTTTTGCATTGTCCGAATATCCTAGTAAAATTTTAACTGTTGCGTTATATGTTATTTATAGGTTATATTATAGCTGCGTTTATTTTGCAAGAGGGAGAAAATGACTGATATTATCGATACATTAAAAAAAGTCCGCCGCGGTGCCATGTTTATTATTGAAGCTCCGTCCGGTACGGGAAAAACCTCGGTTATCAAAAAGCTGATGGCTCTGGATGATAACTTGAAATTTTCGGTTTCGGCGACTACCCGTCTGCCGCGCGAAGGTGAAAAAGACGGTGTCGATTACTACTATATCAGCGATGATAAATATAACGAACTTTTAAAACAAGATGCTTTTTATGAACATGTAGATTCCCAATACGGTTCGCGTTACGGCACGCTGCGTTCTGAAGTAGACAGCTTTATCAATGTGGGGCAGGACGTGGTTTTTGATATGGATTGGGTCGGTCTGCGCCAGATGAAGGAAAAAGCGCCGAATGATGTGGTGTCTATCTACTTTTTGCCGCCGTCAATCCATGAGCTGCGCCGCCGTTTGGAAGGCCGAGGCACCGACAGCAAGGAAATTATCAATAAACGCATGGGCTTAATCTTAGAAAAGATGGCGCATTGGACGGAATATGACTATGTGGTTGTGAATGTTGATGTCGACCAAACCGTAGAAACCGTGCGTGAAATTATTTCGGCCGAGCGTATGAAACGCGTGCGTCAAACCGGACTGGTTCAGTTTGTGGAAGAATTGAAGAAAGAAGCCGAGCATGACTAAAATTCCGTTTGTAAACAAATTCGGCGCAGTCTTTTTTTATGAGCAAAGTAAGGCGCAAAAACGTGAATGCAGCTATTCCGTGGTGGTAAAAGACAATTTGCTGCTATGCCAATATGATAAAATTTTAGGGCTGTATTCTTTTCCGAAAGCCGATTATTTAGCGCTTACGGAAACGCCGAGCCTGCAATATACTCTGCATACCGATGTGGAAGAAAACGGAGAATATTTCAGCGAAACGCAGCAGTTTAAGGTTTATGACGTGGAAAACGCGCAAATCAACAGCGGAACTTTGAGCTGGCAGCTGATTGAAGATGTGATGGTCGGCAATGTCCAGTTTGATGATACGCTGCAAAACGGTTTTAGAAATATGATTGTCAGAATGAGGAAATAAACTATGCAGAAAATTTATGAATCCATAGAAGAGCTGATTGGCCACACTCCGTTGCTTAAACTGAATAAACTTATGAAGATGTTTGAATGCAAAGGAAACGTTATCGGCAAGTGTGAGTTTTATAATCCGATTTTTTCGGTAAAAGACCGTGTTGCGCTCAATATGATAAAGAAAGCGCCGTTCAGCAAAATCAATGAAAACACGGTGTTTATCGAAGCCACTTCCGGCAATACCGGTGTCGGACTGGCGGCATTTTGCGCAGAGCGCGGCTATAAACTGGTAATTGTTATGCCGGAAAATATGGCGCGCGAAAAAATTGCGCTTATCCGCCAGTTCGGAGCCGAAGTTTTGCTCACACCGGCGGCAGATGGCATGGCCGGAGCAATCCGCAAAGTGGAGATGCTGAAATCACGTTCGGATAATTTGATAGAATTTAAACAATTTGAAAATCAGGCCAATGTGGAAGCTCATCAGCTGACTACAAGCGTTGAAATTATGGAAGATACCGGCGGAAATGTTGATGCGGTGGTTTGCGGCGTCGGCACATCCGGAACAATAACCGGTATTGCTTCTGCACTGAAATCCTGCATTCCGGATTTGTATGTGATGGCGGTTGAGCCGGCTGAAAGTCCGGTTTTGAGCGGCGGACAGAAAGGAGCGCATAAAATCGGCGGTATCGGAGCCGGTTTTGTTCCGCCTTTATATCGTCCGGAGTTGGTTAATGAAATTTATAAAGTCAGCAGCAAAGATGCTTTGGAAATGACTAAAACCGTGGCCAAAACCGAAGGGCTGCCGGTCGGAATTTCGGCGGCAGCGGCAATATGTGCCGCTCTGAATTTGGCAAAACGGGAGGAAATGGCCGGAAAAAATATTGTGGCGGTGTTGCCGGACAGTATTGAACGCTATTTGTCTGATCCGTTTTTTAATCAGGATACAAAAGAAACACAGGACTAAATTATGAGCTTTTTTGCAATTCTCAGCCGTTATATAAACCGGCAGCTGCTCGGTAACTTTTTTATGGTGCTTTTTGCCATTTTGGGCATTATTTTGATGTTTGATTCCATTGAAACATTGCGTAAAATTTCCGGACGCGATGATGTCACAATGTGGTTTGCTGCGCAGCTGGCGGTAACCAGAGTAACCAAAACCGTTGAAATCGTGATTCCGTTTGTGATGATGGTGGCGGCAATGATAACATTTTGGCGTTTGAGCAAAAACAATGAATTTGTAATTATCCGTTCAGCCGGAGTTTCTATGTTCGGGCTGCTGCGTCCGCTGATTATTGCTGCATTTTTGCTGGGATTGGCAAATACTATGCTTTTTAATCCGCTGGCGGCCAAAATGTTTGAATGGCATGAAGTGCTGGATTATCGGCTGGATTCCCGAGACCCTAATGCCGTGCTGTTTTCCAGCAAGGGTTTGTGGATACGCGAAGCCGTGGGCGACGGCAAAGTCTTGCTGCTGCAGGCCAAAACATTGCGGCAGGAAAATAATACCTTATGGATGCGAGATGTCAGTATTACCGAACTTGGGGAAAATGCCCAAATTCTTAAAGGTTATGAGGCCTATTTTGCCACATTGGAAGGCAATACTTTTCATCTGAAAGATGTTAAGGTTCTGGAAGGCGGCAAACCGGTTGAATTTTTAATGGATTATGCCTATCAAACCAGCATAAATATGGAACGGATAAAAGAAAATTTTATAGAGCCGGACGCAATTTCATTTTGGCAGCTGCCGGAAACCATAGCTTTCTATGAACAAGCCGGATTCTCGGCCCGCCGTCACTGGATGCGCTATCTGAGCTTGCTTATTGCTCCGTTCCAGCTGGTCGGCATGATGCTGATTGCCGCAATTTTTATGCTGCAAAACACTCAGCGCGGTTCCGGAGTGATGATGCGGGTCGTTCTCAGCATTGTTATCGGCTTTGTGGTCTATTTTTCATCGCAGGTGGTTTATGCCTTTGGTATAAACGGCTATATTCCGGTTTGGCTGGCGGTATCGGCGCCGACTTTAATCATTTTGCTGACAAGCAGCTCGATGTTAGTTTCTGCCGATGAAGTTTAATATAGCGGCTACCAATATTTTAATGAAACAGTGCAAGTATTTTCTTTTCCGCAATTACACCACTTTGAAGCTAATGCCGGTGCAAGCGGTAAATCCGGAGTGCAGGCATAGTTATTATTTCCGCCGTTATTATTTTGGCCTATTTTACAATTTATGGGGTAGGCTGTGTCTGTATTCCAGCCGCCTACTCCAACTGTTAGGCCAACTAATCCGGCATCGGACATTCCCCAATTTATTGTTGCTAACTCAATACATTCCTGTCGATAAAGATTTAATAATTTTATAACAAATGCGCTCCATCTTTTATTATCACTTCTATCCGCATCTGTAGTCCATGCTCTGTATAAAAATATTTTCCCGCCAAACGGATGATAAACAGAACCTTTTTTCAAGTATTTATCAGACACAATAAGAGGATAGATAGTTTCAGGAATAACGGTGTAATTTGCAAAATTGTTTTCATTTGTATATAAAGTCCTTATATTTGTCGTAATATCAATAACTTCTTCTATTGTCTGGTTAATCTTAAATTTCCTCATGGCTTTAGAGTAACCGGCAATTCCACCGACGCTCAAAACGCCGATAATTGCCAATACACCAAGCATTTCTATCATACTGCGACCTGAGGAAACTGCGTGTAGCGGCGCATCTAAAGCAGTTTTACGCTGTCTCAAAAAATTCATGTACCTCAAATGTACACTAGGATTTTTTTCGCAGCTAGAAACCACTTTATCTACACCACTCTCCGCAGTTTCAAAGAGTTTTGAGGCGTATTGACACACGACGTATCCCTTGTATAGAATGTTGTTTTTTACCTCGCCCCTTGCGGGAGAGGTCGAGGCATTAGCCTCGGGTGAGGGGTATTTAAAAACGTTGCGACAAATACTAAGTAAGCGTCTTTTATTGTCATTGCCGGACATGACGCACAGTCTGTTCCGGCAATCTTGGCTGAACCGGCACTTATGCAATAATACAGCTAATTTATTGACTTGGTTAGTCACTTGCTGAAACAAGATTAACGGGACAAGCCCGTTAATGACGGCAAAAAAGCGAAAGCCCAAACTATTTTTTAACTTACACATATTTCCAAACCTCCTAAATACATAAAAACAAAACCCGCACAAAGCGGGCGGATGTTCAGAAACCGTAAATCGTAATCGTAAAACGGCTCGGCCTATTCGGCGTGTAGCCTTATTTAACCGACATCCGTCCAAAAACAGAAGTCGGCATAAACAGTTTAAAGTCACTTATGCAAGTGACTGATTACGATTAAAAGGGTTTCTGACGCCCTAGGCATATCTCTATACCTATAGATTTTGTAACTTGAAAATATAAAAAAGTAAAGAACTTTGTATCGTCACAAAAAAACAGCCTTAGTTTTGAAACTAGGGCTGTTTTGAAGTTTAATCCAAATTATAGTCACGGATGAAGCTATAAATTTCATCATCGCTGAAAACTTTTGGCAGAATAAAAGACTTGAACTTAGGCATTTGCATTTTTTCTATGTTCAGCTTAAAGACTTTTGCATCTGAATATTCCTCGTGGAAATGGATAAACGGATCCAGCTTGCCTTTACAAATCAAATCATAATCTTGTGCAAAAACACGCAGTATGTCACGCACAACATAATTAAGATACTGACGTAGCCTCACATTCTTCTTTATTGAAGGCAGAAATTCGTTAAGCAAATCATCTACTTCCCAAAATGTTTGCATTGCCTGACTTTCCTTGTCAAGAGGCATATTCTTATCACCATACCAAGGTCCGGGAAGACCGAACTTCATGGCCGCTAAACCGACATTCAAACAGTCATTCATACTCACATGACGCCTGTATATACGCTCGGCAATCTTGCAAAGAATTATCATCAGCCTTATGCGTTGCTTATATTCCAAAGTCTTTTTACCCTTAAAAATGTGAAGACCAAGGTAGCACCGCAAATCCACATTCAAGTCGGTAAATCCATGTTCCGGAAGAGTAGACAAAAAAGAATCCAAGGCAGAAATAACCGCTTTATTGACAGTATCAATGTGTTCTTGCTGCCTGCTGTTAAGCTCATCGCCTGCATCTACCTTTTTTCTGATATCTGCGGGGTACTCTTCCTTAGGAACTTCAAAAAGTTTGTTTCCATTCAGAACAGCTGAAGTTATAAAGCCGATTTCGTTATTCTTAGAACCCCAGACATAGACGATATCCAGCTTAAAGGTCTGCCATGGAAACATAAAAGGCATTTTACCGGCATAATATTGTTTGCTGATGAAAATTTCTTTTTCATTTTTGTCCTGCGGATACAGTTTCCAGCCATCAGCTACAGATTTAATCTTTTTAATCACATAGCTTTTTTCAATAATAAACATATTCATAATAAAAAGTATTAGTTAATAATAAAATTTGTGATTTATTATAAGGATATATGTGTAGAAGTAAAGCAGTTTTTCGTTTAAAAAAAGGATAACCGCAGGGTTCAGTCAAGAACGCCGCGGTTATTTTTTGTTCATAAATCTAAAATTGTTAAACACTTTGCTGAATAACTTATGGGGAGCCTAAGTCTTTGCGTCAGTTAATAAAATTCAGTAACCAGAATGCAATCTGTATTGATTTTATTATAGTACAAGTATCAAAGCTCATGATCGTCATGTACTCATTCTGCATTGATATTCTTTGTAATTGTACAAGCTATCAAATTGTTCCTGACCGCTTTGCACATTCGTTTGCGCAGCCTAACTCAAAATTAACTTTTTAAATTAGGCTCAAAATCCGGATTATTTAATGTAATTATAAGCTTAAAAGCGCATTATTACTAAATACTAATCAACGACCGGATTCGCATAACCGACAGACTTATCATCAGCAACGTCCCTCAACACATAGGTGCACGGATAAGGTTGGTATTAGGACTGTTCGTATACCTAAAAACTCTACCGAAACCCAAAGACCTCTTTACAATTCTCCTAATTGAATTGTCTTTAATCTTAAAAGTTCCTACCTTATCAACAACTGTGACACCTTTTGATTCTAATCCTTTTACTAAAAGGATTGCGAGAATCGCACAAAATAGAAATACAAAAAGATTAGCCATAATTATTGAATTTAACGTGAAAAATATATTCCAGACTGCTGATATTGTCAATAAAAAAATAACCGCAAAGTCCCTAAAATAAAGAACAATGCGGTTATAGTTATAGCAAAGATTATTTCCAGAAATAATCTTAAGTTGGCGAACGAATATGAGGGAGATTATCAGGCATTGTCAAACCTGTTCTCAAAAGGTCATTAAAACTTGCGGCGGCTTCCCTTATTAAGCGGCTGGATATTTTAACAACCCGATTACTTATATTCGCGGCAACTACAAATTTTTCAAAATATATCACGAACAAACAAAATATTATAAGTCCGAGAATAAAAACGTAAGATAAAATTATACCTGCCATAATTATTAAAATTTAGCCAGCTATAGCATGGCGTTTTGATTTTGTCAAGACGGAATGTAAAATAAAAAACTCCGGCTTAATTTTATTATTAAGTCGGAGTCAGCAGGTTAAAAGTCGTAGCGGTTTGGACGCTGACTGCACACATATTGATTGAGGCAGACGTACGTCATACCGTAAAACAGCAGCGGCAGAAAAAGCCAGCAGGACAAAAACATTGTAGCGACAAAGGTGTCCTTGATTCTGTCGGCATCTGCTATTTTTTTCTTGTAGGTTGTAACCGGCAGGCCTCCGTACTCTTTTTGCCAATACAGGCTTTTCAGATAGAGAAAGTGCAGGGGAATAACCAGTTTTCCTGTAGCAATGCTGCAGCTCAAAAAACCGGCAATGACTACTACCACAAAAGGTATCGGGCAAAGGTTTTGATAAAATGCAAAATCATCAACCAGCTTGGCGGTTAAATAAACTGCGCAGGCCATTCCGGCAATATACCAAAAAAAGCCTAATCCCAAAATTATACGATTTTTCATAAATATAAAGAGTTAATAATTTAAATATAGCCTTATTATAATAAGTTATTTGGCTTTTGTCAATAATTTAGATTTTGGCAAAATAAAAATAAATTTTGCTTGGCATAATGGAAAAAGTATGCTAATAATGAATATAAATTTTAATCATTTTTTCTATTGTTATGAAGAGTATTGTATTATTTATTGCGGCGGTTGTCTGTGTATATATAGGCTATGACCGCTTCGGGCGTCGTTCGGTATTTCCTCAGGTGATTACAGAATGCGTTGTTCAGCAAAAGGCAAACACCACCGGCAAAGACTCGTTTTTTGTGGAAATGAATCATGAAATTCAGCCTGTTGCTTATGTGCTGTCAAAAAAAGGTATGTGGGAAGGTCCTAAGAAGGATAGTGTTGTTACGGCATTTGTGACTGCAAAAAATC
>CAVGVF010000047.1:0-12654 GCA_963632615.1 uncultured Eubacteriales bacterium | reverse complement strand
TTGAGCGTCAGCTCATTCGCCGAGGATCCAGGATGGTACATCCGCTTAAAAAACTTGCAACAAACACTAAGCACACAACCCCAGCACCCGTCATTGCCGGACGCGTTCCGGCAATCTTGGCTGAACCGGTACTTATGTAATAATAAGGCAAATTTATTGACTAAGTAAGAGACTCGCTGCACTAAGATTACCGGAATAAATCCGGTAATGACGTCTAAGAAGCGAAAAACAATACGGTTTGCTGCATTTAATAATAAGGATGTTATATTCCTGGATTCTCCGGACAGTTCACTTCGTTCACGCCGAAGAATGACGTTGAGAGTAGAGGCGAGAACACGAAAGCCAAAATCTTTTTTTAAATTATTCTTACACATTTTCAACTCCAATTTGTTACCAAAAACAAAAACCCGCTGTTTAAAGCGGGCGGATGTTGAGAAACCGTAATACTATCAGAACGGCTCGGCTTATTCAGCACATAGCCTTATTCAGCCGACATCCGTCCAGTGAACAGAAGTCGGCATAACAAATTTTAAGTCGTTTATGCTAAAGCGACTAATAGTATTAAAAGGGTTCTCACGCCCTGGACAGACTATCGCCTGCCTGACACAAATTTTAACCAAAGATTGTCTGAAAGTAAAGCACAAAAACTTAAAGCCGTTCTAAAATTTAGAACGGCTTTTAAAAAACAAAAAACAAATCTACAAATAAACGACAAAGCGCGACTTTATCGGCGTGTCGTCATCTTTGGCAAAAGCCAAAGCCCCTGGTTCGGGCAAAAAATTGCTTAAAATATCCTTATCCGCCAAATACATAACTTCTGTTTGCAAATCATCCGCGGCAATTCCTTTGTTCCGCAGGGCAAACATCATATTGTTAAACTCCGTTATATTTGAAAACATGTGCTCCAAATCTCCCAAACCGGGAAAACGGCGAAAACGAGAATACCGGCTGCATTGGACATTTTCTTTGTGCAATGCCAAACGTATTCCTTTATAAGTATTGGCCGCAATATCTTGTTTATGCACCAAAATACCTTGAAAAGAAACACCCCAGACTTTATTTTTCTGCGTCAAATCCAAATACGGCAAAACCCGTAATTTTTTATTTTTGCTTTCATAGACAATAGACATCGGCAAAAAAATGCGGTTAGGATTTTCTTCTTCTGTTTCCTGCTGTTCAAAATATTCTTCGGCTTCATCCCGGGTCAAAGCAATTTCTTGCAAAAGCTTAAATTTAGATTGTTTATCCATAATGCTAATAATTTAAAAAATAATTCATATTACTCCTTTGTTATATCTGCTTTGCCGGTAATCGTCAACTTCTATTTTTCTGAAGCCGCCGGATTGTCATTTCGATTTTTAATTTCGGCTTTTGTATCATTATAAGTGTCGGAAATTATGCGTTTAGCATTTGTCGAAACCTCTGAACCAACTTCGCTCACTGTAGAATTTTTGGTAATTTTACCGTCATAAAATCCAGCAATCACTAAATAGATAATAAATATTATTGCTAAATAAAACGCATATTTCAAAAATGTACCCATGGCTAATTCTCCTTTTCTCTACAAAGAGATAAGCGCTTTCGGCACTTTTTCAAGAGGCTGCGGCTAGCGGCGTTCAAAGAGTTTTTCTATATCCGCCAGCTTGATTTTGACGTATGTAGGACGCCCGTGATTGCATTGTCCGGAATGCTCCGTTTTTTCCATATCGCGCAGCAGGCGGTTCATTTCTTCTATATTCAGCGGACGCCCTGCCCGCACCGAACCATGGCAGGCAATAGTCGCGCAAATATGGTGGATTTTATCGCTCAAAGCATATTCGCCGCCCCATTCGGAAATCTCCGCCGCCATATCCTTAACCAGCTTTTTCACATCCGTATCGCCGAGCAGCGCCGGAATCTCCCGCACCAAAACCGCAGAGGTGCCGAATTCTTCAAGCCTAAGCCCCAGTTGTGCTAATTGCGGCGCATATTCCAAAATATTTTCTTTTTCCGACAGGCTCAAATCCACCACTTCCGGCAGCAGAAGCATTTGCGTTTGCACCTGCTCGTGCTTGGCCATACTTTGCTTCATGCGCTCCATAGTAATACGCTCATGCGCCGCATGCTGGTCTATAATCACAATGCTGTCTTCGGTCTGCGAAATTATGTAGGTGTTATGAAACTGCGCCTTGGCTAATCCCAGCTCGCCGACTTCATCCAGTGTTTCTGCGGCCGGTTCTTCCGCCACCCGCACCGAAAATTTACTTTCCAGCGCCGGTATAGACATTGTGGAAGCCGTGCTTTTGCCTCGCCCGCCGCCAAAACTATGCACATGATTAAACGGAGTTGCCGCAAAACCGGCTGCCGGTTCACGCAGCATATAATTTTCGGACGGCTGCGGTGCATGCAGCGGCGACAAGTCTGTCTCTTCGCCCTCTATGGTTCGCTCCAGCAGATGTTCCAGCCCGCCTGTTTCGGCGCTTTTTTGCCCGCCCAGGCTCAAAGCATGGCGAATGCTGCCCACCAGCAGGCCGCGGATAGCTCCGTTGTCATAAAAACGCACTTCCGCTTTGGTCGGATGCACGTTCACGTCAACATACATCGGCTCCACCTCAATAAACACGGCGCAGGCCGGATAGCGTCCGGAAGTCATCATATCCTGATAAGCGCCTTTAATTGCACCCAAAATCAGCTTATCGCGCACCGGACGGTTATTTACGAACAGAAATTCCGACAAAGAATTGGCCTTGTTATAGGTCGGCACCCCGATAAAGCCGCTGATTTTGCAAAAGTCGTTATGTGCGTCAATCGCCACGGAATTTTCTTCAAACTCGCCGCCCATTACATCGGCAACACGGCGCCGGCGGCGATCAAACAGCTCGCCCTGACAGGCGTTTAAAGCCACTTTCTTTTTGCCGTCGCTCTCTAAATAAAAAGAAATCTGCGGATTTGCCAAAGCTATGCGCTGCAGCATATCCACACATTGCGCCGCTTCGGATGAATCGGATTTCATAAATTTGAGCCGCGCCGGCGTGGTATAAAACAAATCACGCACTTCAATTTTGGTACCTAAAGCCACAGCCGCAGGCCTAACCTCGCCTTTATCTCCGCCGTTTACGTTGATTTGCCAGCCGCTGTCGGCATCTTTTTGACGCGAGTTGATAGTCATTTTTGCCACAGAGGCAATAGACGGCAGCGCCTCGCCGCGGAAGCCTAGAAAATTGATATTGAACAAATCATTATCCGGCAGCTTAGACGTGGCGTGTCTTTCCACCGCCAGCGGCAGCTCTTCCGGACTGATACCTTTGCCGTTGTCGCTGACCGTTATCAGATTTTTACCGCCGCCGACCAGCGTTACTTCTATTTTGTCGGCGCCAGCGTCAATCGCGTTTTCCACCAGCTCTTTTATAACCGATGCCGGACGCTCAATCACTTCGCCGGCAGCGATTTGGTTGACTAAATTAGACGGTAAAACGCGGATTGGCATAGTTCAAACCTACTTTCTGATTTTTTTGATATAGTTAATCAGCGAGGTTGTAGAGCTGTCATGCTCTACGCCGAAAGCCGTTCCCTCAATTTCCGGCAGAATATTCAGCGCCAGCTTTTTGCCCAGCTCAACCCCAAACTGGTCAAACGAGTTAATGTTCCAAATCACGCCCTGAATATATATCTTATGCTCATACATGGCAACCAGCATACCCAGTGTGTACGGGTCAAGCTTTTTAACCACAATGGTGTTTGACGGACGGTTGCCCGAAAAGCTTTTATACTTTTTCAAAGCTTCGATTTCTTCTTTGCTCTTGCCGGCCTTTTCCAGTTCCAACGCCGCTTCAGCCACTGTTTTTCCCTGCATTAAGGCCTCGCCCTGAGCTAAAACGTTAGACAATAAAATCGGATGATGATTGCCGATTTCATTATGCGAAATTGCCGGAATAATAAAGTCAACCGGCACAATTTCCGTACCTTGGTGCAAAAGCTGGAAAAACGAATGCTGCACATCGGTTCCGGCGCCGCCGAACAAAGCCGGCCCTGTGGCGCAATTAACCGGTTTATTATCCAAACCTATTGATTTGCCGTTGCTTTCCATATCCAGCTGCTGCAAATAAGCCGGCAGATATTTCAGATATTGATCGTATGGCACCACGCAATAGCGGTGAATGCCGTAAAAATTGTTGTACCAAATACCCAAAAGCGCCAAAATTACCGGAATATTATGTTCCAAATTGGTTTCGGCAAAATGCTTGTCCATAGCGTCAGCGCCTTTAAGCATGCGTTCAAAATTTTCAAACCCGACGGCAATGGCAATAATCATACCGATAGCCGACCACATAGAGTAGCGGCCGCCGACAAAGTCCCAAAATTCAAACATATTGTCGGGATTGATACCGAACTTTTCAACCTCTGCTTTATTGGTGGAAAGCGCGATAAAGTGCTTGGCTACGGCATGCTCGCCCAAGGCGTCTACCAGCCACTTGCGGCAGGTTTTGGCGTTAGTCAGAGTTTCAATGGTTGTAAATGTTTTGGAAGCCACAATAAACAAGGTTGTTTCCGGGTCAATCTTATTCAAAACCTCGGCGCAGGCGGTGCCGTCAATATTAGAAATAAAGTGGCATTTAATATCCTTTGCCCAATACGGACGCAAAGCTTCCACCGCCATAAACGGCCCTAAATCCGAACCGCCGATGCCGATATTGACAATATTTGTCAGCTTTTTGCCGGTATAGCCGGTAAAAGTTCCCAAACGCACCGCTTCGGAAAAATCTTTCATACGCCCCAAAACTTCGCGGATTTTCGGCATAACGTCGCGGCCGTCCACATAAACCGGCGTATTATCCTGATGACGCAGAGCCGTATGCAAAACCGCGCGATTTTCGGTTATGTTAATTTTTTCGCCGCTGAACATAGCTTTAATCCGACCGCAGACATCACGCTCGCGAGCCAAATCAAACAATGCCGCCATAATTTTATCATCTATGCGGTTTTTGGAATAATCCAAAAGCAAATTTTCAAACTGAACGGTATATTTGTCAGCACGTTTTTCATCTGCCGCAAACAAATCCTTCATCTGCGTCTTTTTGAAATGGCTGTATAAACTTTCCAGTTTTGCCCAAGATTTTAACTTATTTCTACCAAACATCTTTTATTTGTCTCCCAAATTATCAGCCCCGATATTTACAAAATCCGGTATGCTGCTAAAATATTTTTTTGCCGCCGCATTTACATCTTTATACGGCACATTGCGGATATAATCATTGCGTTTATCCAAAAAATCAATACCTAAATTATATTTCTGCATTGCCGTCAGCATATCTGATATGCCGTCAATCGTAGCAAAACGCAAGTAAAAAGAGTTGAGCAGAGACTTTTTGGCCTCATCCAGCTCTTGCTTACTTACACCTTCTTTTCCCAATTTCAACCACTCTTTTTTCAGCAAGTCTTTGGCTTTTTCAAAGTTTTCGGGAGTTGCGGAATAGCCTCCTTCTATCAATGCAGCTGCATCGCTGTTGCTGAGATAAGTATATACTCCGTAAGTCAGCCCCTCCCGTTCTCTGATTATTTTCGACAGTCTGGAGCTCAAGCCGGACTCCCCGAAAATATAGTTTGCAATATACAGCGGATAAAAATCAACACTGTCGCGGTAGGTGCCCTGTGCCGCCAGCCGTGTCATTGCCTGCGCCGATTTCCGTTCAACGCTGTATTCAACCCCGTCGGCCGAAAAGTCTATTTTTGCCAGCGGTTTAGCTTGGCTTTTCATCGGCAGGCCGGCAAATAACTCAGCCAGAATATTCTGTGCTTCATTTTCTGATAAATCGCCGGCAATTCCGACAATTAAATTATCCTGAGCCAGATTATGCCGTAAAAACGCCCGCATTTCTTCTGCCGTAACCGATTGAATGTCTGCTGCTTTGCCGATAGAATTGCGCGCGTAAGGGTGGCCGGCAAAAATATCTTCCTTAAACTTGTTTGCCAACAGCTGTTTCGGATTTTCTTCCTGCATCTGCAAAGCCGTCAGCAGCTGCTGCTTTTTGATATTGATGTCGTCTTCATCCAGGCGCGGCTCATATAAAGCAGCCTTAAACAACTTAACCGCCGCTGACATATTGGCCTTAGGAAACGCCAAGCTGCCGGAAAAATCATCCGCCGACACAGAAAATCCGATTTTCACACCGTTTTCTTCTGCCGTTTCCTTAAAAGTTCGGCTGTCATAATCTCCGGCGCCTTCCGTCAGCAAAGCCGCGGCCAGCAGTGCCATTCCCTGTTTATTTTCGGCATCATGCGCTGCACCGGCATTTTGAAAAATAAAGCTGATGCTGACAATCGGATTAGAATGCTCTTCCATAAAATACGCCGTCAAAACTCCCTGCTCTATTTTTTGCACTTTTGCCTTAAAATGAACATTTTTCAGCTCAGATTTATCTAAAATTCCTTCAACATCAATGGAATCAAAATGTCTGATAACTGTCGGAATCTGCAAAATTAAATACAGTCCTGCCGCCAAAACGGCCAGACGTTTCAGATGATAAACAAAGTTTCTCGGTTTGGCATGCTTAATCATTTTGCTTGTCTCCCTCCGGCGCCTTCAACGGCAGCAGCTCTCCTTCAACCTTCGGAGCTGCCAAAAATACTTCTTTTGCCGCCTGCAAAACGCCGTCCAAAGTCACGGAATTTATCTTATCGGCGTAACTCTGCGCCTCCTGCAGACTAAACCCGCTGACCAGCATATAGCCCAGCCAATACGCCGCATCTTCCGGATTGTCGTTGGCAAACACCAAATCGGCAACCATTTTCTTTTTTACTTTGTCCAGTTTTTCCGGCGTCAGATTTTGCAGAGCCTGAGCGCGAGCCTCCCGCAAAGCCACATTCAAAGCCAGCATGGGTGTATTTTGCGCCGGCACTGCAGAAACAGAAAATACGCTGTTTCCATTGGCATTGAAGCCGTATCCGGCCGAAACGCCGACCGCCAGCCGGCTTTTTGTCACCAGTTCCTGATACAGCGCCGAAGTTTGTCCGCCGCCCAAATATTCGGCCAGCACCATATAATCATACATATTGCCTTTAACGGCAGAAAAATGCGGCAGCAAATATTTTACAGTCAATTTCGGAGTTGTTATAAACGGCAGTTTCATTTTGATTTTTTCAGCAAAATCATATTGTTCCGGCTCTATTTTGCTTTTTGATATTTCTTTGGCTTCAATATTTCCATAATATTTCTGCGCCAGCTTTTTGGCTGTTTTAGCCTCTATATCACCGGCCAAAACCAAAATTGCATTGTTCGGAGCATAAAAACTTTGATAGAAGCCGCGCACATCGTCAGCCGTGAGCTGCATAATTTCCTCGGACAAACCCGTAACCGGATGCCCGTACGGCGAATTGCCCCACAGCAGCAAATTTATCTTTTCGGCAAACGGAGCCGCCGGATTGTTTTCTACCACTTGCTTGCGCTCCTGATATACTATTTTCTGCTCGGCGGCAAATGCTTGGTCGTCAAAATTCAAATTCTGCATTCTGTCGGCTTCCAAAGCCATCAAAGCTTCCAGCCGGCTGATATCGGCAAATTGATGATATGCAGTCATATCATAGCTGGTAAAAGCATTGCTGTCGGCGCCGTTTTCATGCATAATCCGATTATATTCGCCGTCTTTAACCTTTTTTGTGCCGCGAAACATTAAATGCTCCAGCAGATGTGCACTGCCGCCTTTGCCGAATTTTTCATCAACCGCACCGGCCTTGTACCACATCATATGCTTAATCAGCGGCGCTTTGTGGTTTTCTATTACCACTACCCGCAGGCCGTTATCCAGTGTAAATTCTTCAGCTTTAAAAAGCTTAGCCTCTGCAGCGTTGAAAAAAAGAAATCCTGCGCTTAATAAAATTGCAAAAATTCTATTCATCTTCTTCAAAATCTTCTGTTACTTCCACATTTTTAGGACGGACGCTGTATTCCGGAGGCAAAATCAGCGGCTGTTTTTTCACAACTTTCGTTTCATCCGGACCTTTGCGGGTAAAACCCAGTTTTTCTTTAGTCCAGCCGCAAGAAGAAAGCCCGACGGCCAACACCACCAAAACCAACATAAGACTTAGCTTTTTCATTTTAAACCTCCTCTGTTTTTTTTCTTTTTATTATCCATAAATTCCAGACAAATCAGCATAAACACACCGATACAAATAAAACTATCCGCCAGATTAAAGGCCGGCCAGTGCATATTTTTATAATGAAAATCCAAAAAATCCAGCACAGCGCCAAAACGCACGCGGTCAGCCACATTTCCCAGCGCACCGCCGATAATGCAGGCCAAAGCGGTAATTTTCAGCTTATTTGTCTCTTTCAGCATCCAATATCCTAAAAACGCAACCACGCCCAGCGCAAAAACGCTCAAAACAATGACTCCGGCTTTTCCGTAATTGTTGAACATAGAAAAACTGACGCCGGTATTCCAAACTTTTACCCAGTTAAAAAAGCTTGTCACAGCCCACGGCTGCCCTTCTGTCAAGTATTCGGCCGCAAAAAACTTGCTGATTTGATCAGCCGCCGCCGTTAAGACAATTACCACAAAACCGAGCCACACAAGATTTCTCCTTAAACTTTAAACTCTTCAAAGAATATACCAAAATGATTTAAGATGAAAAGACAGAATTTAAATAGTCTACAGATTTTTTGCTAAAACATACCTTTTTTGCGAAAATAAATAATCACAATCAAGGTTGCAAACACCGAAAGCGACAGCACTACCCAAAAACCGTATTGCATATTTGCCGCCGGAACCGCCACGTTCATCCCCCAAAAGCTGGCCAGCATGGTCGGAATTGAAAGCACAATCGTGATAGCAGCCAAAAATTTCATAACCAAGTTTACATTATTATTGATAATAGAAGCAAAACCATCCATCATTCCTTCCAAAATGGAGCGGTGCATATCCACCATTTCAATAGCCTGCTTGTTTTCCACAATCACATCTTCCAGCAAATCAATGTCATCTTCGGTAAAAGCCAGCAATTTTGAAGTGGCCGGAGATTTTATCATACGTAAAATTTTTTCCAAAACCAAGTGATTATCGCGCAGAGCCGTGGTAAAATAAACCAAAGACTTTTGAATTTCTATCAGCTGAAAAAGCTCCTGATTATTGGTGGTTTGCTTCAAAGCATCTTCAATGTGTTCGGTCTTACGGTTGATAATCGCCAAATAACGCAGATAAAATTGGGTAATTTTATACAGAATCAGCAGCATAAAACGAGTACGCTCACGCGTATCAAAGGTTTTGGCCGTATTTTTATTAAATGCCCCTAAAATTCGATTATCTTTAGAACAAATAGTCAAAAAATTCTTGGCCGAAAACACCAAACCGCAAGGCAAAGTGTCAAAATTTCCTTCTTCATCCAGCAGCGGCAAGTTAATAATTGCCGAAAAGACTCCGTCATCCACTTCGGTGCGCGAACGTTCATCGGCATCCAAGGAATTTTTCAAAATATCCGGATCAACCTTCAGCATAGACGAAACCTGTTCAATTTCATCACCGGTCGGATTTATCAAATTAAACCAAGCTTGAGAAACATTACGAGACTGTTTGAGCTTAACTAACTTTCCGCCGTTTTCTGTTTTATAAATTTTCAACATAGCCAGCTCTCCTTTGACGTCTCGATTGCAAAGTAAGTTTCAAAATGGTGCGGCCAAGAAGACTTGAACTTCCATGAACTTAGTTCATAACGACCTCAACGTTACGCGTCTACCAATTTCGCCATGGCCGCACTTTCAAAACACCCTACAAATATTATAATCTAAAAAAATAATCAAGCTTTTTTTTAAAATTTACCAAAAAATTCTGCTGTCCCGCCTGCCGCCATATTTTTAACAGCTTAGCAATTTCAGTTCCATTTTTTCTTTGACCTTTACCCAATCCGGCATTTTGATAGATAATAAATTATAAAAATCTGCCGTATCTGTACCATTATAACGATTTGATACAGTTTCTAAGCCATAAATTATCTACATTTTCTAATTTATATAAGGAAGAAAAAAATATTAAAACTTTTGATAAGATTTCTTTTGCTACTGAAATTACGAAAAGCAAAAATTCTACTAAGGATAACATGTCTAAATGCCTAGATTTAGAGAAAAAAATAAAAAAACTGACACAATTTATTGAAAAAAGCAACTCATCAAGTTGCTGATATCGCTTATGAAAACTAAAATAACAGCCAAATTATACGGTTCAGCTGTTATTCTGTTGCTTATAGTGTGTGCGCTTACGCCAGTTCATTAAAATCTTTCAAATATATCAGTATTTTTCAGTTTCAAAGATGAATGGAATAAATTCCATAACAGAAAACTGAATATATCCTATCTCTTTATCTATACCGCTTCTTTATATAGATATTGCTGAAAGTTGCAGAACATTGAGCGGATTTCATCCATCTTGCCTAACTCTTGAAAGGCATTCATAGGTGAACCATATTTCAGATTGACCAGTTTAGCAATTCTTTCATCATCAAGCTCAGAAATACCTTCTTTAACATATTGCTGCAATACAAATTCAATAAAGGCATATTGTCTTGCCGCATAGTTATCCATAACATAAACCTTGCATTGTCCGGCTCTTTCGGTTCGGGTCATCATATCATTGCAAAATTCCGCCAGATAGCTCAAAACATCAAATACATCTTTATCCTCTGCCTGCAAGGCCTTTTGAATATATTCAAATGTTTCCTTATTATACCCTTTTTCAGCAAAATGCTTAAGCAATATTTTTCTGGTTATAGGGTCTAGCCATATTTGCCGTAACTCTTCTTCTGTTTTAAAGAAGTTTGGCATTTGACCGACCAGCCGTTCAATAAATTCTTTTGTATGGATTGGCTTGCCTAAGTCTTTATCATAAAAAGTTGTTCCGTCATCAAAAATTTGAACTTCACGACCTTTTCCTAATTTAATCTTTATTATTTTCTTTGGCTCGGAAGTTTCACCGCCGTTACCATTACCGCCGCTGCCGCCTTGACCGACTTTACGGCTACTGCCGTTTTCAGATTTTCCGGCATATTCTATCGGGCCGTCCCATTCTTTGTCTTCAAAATTTTTGGAAGCGCCAACAAAATCATAAATGGTAAAATAATCTTTATCTTCGCAAACTCTGGTTCCTCTACCGATAATTTGCTTAAATTCAATCATAGAGTTTACCGGCCGCAGCAAAACAATATTTTTAACCTGCACAGCATCTACACCGGTTGAGAGTTTTTGTGATGTGGTTAAAATTGTCGGAATAGTTTTTGAAGTGTCTTGAAACTGCCTTAAAAACATTTCCCCGCGTTCCCCGTCATCTGCCGTTACCCTAACGCAATAGTTGGGATTTGTACTTACGGTTTTGCATTGGTTTATCATATCTCTGATTAAGCCGGCATGAGTTTGTGTGGCACAAAATACCAGAGTTTTATCGTTTTGATTGATTTCATCCATAAACTTTTTAACCCGCTCAAGTTCCTTGTCAACAATGAATACTTCGTTACCTTTATAGGTTCTTTCCTGGTCAATTTCTCCATCAATATCATCAGACGGATCATATTGATATTTGTCAAAATTTGTACTTAAGTTTCTCACTCTAAACGGAGTTAAAAAGCCATCATTGATACCCTGCTTTAATGAGTAGGTATAAACCGGCTCACCAAAATATTCATAGGTATCAACATTATCTTTGCGCTTTGGGGTTGCTGTTAAGCCCAAATGAACAGCGCTATCAAAATAATTCAGAATCTCACGCCAGTTACTTTCATCATTAGCTCCGCCGCGATGGCATTCATCAATAATCACAAAATCAAAAAAATCCTTTGGATATTGCCCGAAACACGGCTTTTCTCCGCTCATAAAGGTTTGAAAGATTGTAAAGAAAATACTTTGCGCATCCGGAACTCTGCCGTTTCTCCTAATATCATCCGGTGTAATTCGGGCTAAAGAATTAAGCGAAAATGCTTGAAAAGCATTAAAGGCTTGGTCGGCTAATATGTTTCGGTCAGCTAAAAACAGCACGCGAGGCAATCTATCGCCGATATTTTTAATATTCCACTTTGCTTGCATTAACTTCCAAACAATCTGAAAAGCAATGCAGGTCTTACCGGTTCCGGTAGCTAATGTGAGCAAAATACGTTTTTTACCTTCGCTTAATGCTTTTATAGCCGCATTTATAGCATTTTCCTGATAATAGCGCAGTTCAAATTGACCGTCTGTCTTAGATGGGATAGCCGAAAGCAGATTAAATATCTTGTTATCCTGTTGATAGGTCATCTGCCATAGCTCTTCCGGCGTCGGATATTTATCAACCTGACATTCTTTACCTGTTTCCATATCTATTTGATAGATGTCAACACCGTTGGTTGCATAGGTAAAGCGAATATTTAAGAGTTCGGCATATTGCTTAGCTTGGGCAACACCATCAGTATAAGAGCGAGTGGATTTTTTGGCTTCAACTACCGCTAATTTAACATTTTTATAGATAAGCACATAATCCGCGCTCAATTTTGAGGCGCGTGTATTCATGCCTATAATTTTGCCCTTAGAGATAGGATATTCCCGTCTGACAATAACATTGCCGCCGGTTTTCCAACCGCATTCCTGCAGTTTAGGGTTTATCAATTCTTCTCTGGTATCAGCTTCAGAAACCATTATAGTTCTCCTCTAAAAGCTTTTTGCAATAT
>CAVGVF010000046.1:0-12935 GCA_963632615.1 uncultured Eubacteriales bacterium | reverse complement strand
TTATTGCTCACTCTTTAAGTACCCCTCACCCGCAGACAAGTCTGCGACCTCTCCCGCAGGGGGCGAGGTTTTTCGTCCGCAATGTGCACCAGATGCGACGGGATTTTTAAGCGACGTGTACAAAAGAGGTACACGAGCGCGAAAATTCCTAGCAGATGGCGTGCAGTGCGGTCGCAGTATGATTGAAATGCTCGGGGTATTAGCTATCATCGCTGTGCTGTCTGTCGGCGGGATTGCCGGCTATTCCAAAGCTATGGAAAAATTCAAATTGAATAAAGCAATGTCAGAATATTCAATGCTGATTTATGGAATACTTGAACATATTGATGATTTCCGAAAATACAGAAACACCGGTGAAACAAGGTTATCCAATGTGCTGGAAGCTCTTGATATTATTCCGAAAAGCTGGAAAAGAGATGAAAAAAACGATTTTATTGATGATAACGGTTATACAATAAGAGTTTTTAATCATGAAGGAGATGATTTCAAAGGCACTTTGACTATCGATTTTTATTTGGGCGGATATAGAGTTAATGAGAGCGGCAATAGAGTTACAGACAGTTTTCCTTCAAGTGTCTGCGAACAAATAATCAATAACATAGCCGTGCCCTTGCATACAATGATGTATAGAGTTTGGATGTTTGGCGCCAATGCCAATTTTTATGGCAGTCCATATTGCGGAGGTTCTAAAAAATGCCTGAAAGATGTTACTTTGGCAGAGGCGCATAAAGCTTGCACAGGCTGCGTAAAAGACAATTACTGCGCTCTGGTGTTTTATTTTTAAGAAAATGCCGGCTATAAAATTTTGCATCAATCCTAACCGAAATTTTACATAGACTTTAGACGTGGCGGAGGTTTCTTTGGGCTGAACCAATCATATATTTTTTATATCAATTCAGCAAAAGGAGGAAACCATGAAAACACATACCTTTGCCAACGTTATTATACAAGATTTAAGCTCG
Source organism: uncultured Eubacteriales bacterium (assembly GCA_963632615.1). Classification (GTDB taxonomy): domain Bacteria; phylum Pseudomonadota; class Alphaproteobacteria; order RF32; family CAG-239; genus RUG410. The sequence goes on along the minus strand of CAVGVF010000046.1, from coordinate 11,973 downwards.
GCCGCGCCGCTGCACGACGGTTTTGAAAACAGCAGCAATATCATCAGCCAAATAGTTGATGATTGGGATAAAAATATATACACCATACCGCGCAAGGCTTTGCAGATGCATCATGAAGAATCGCAAAAATATTTAAGCATGTAAAAAGTTTTAATATTGCGACTCCTTGATTTTACGGAGAAGTCTTTGTCAAGCTAGACCATATTTTATGTTTAAAACTTTTTTAACCATTCTTAAATTTTTGTTATCAGAATTATTTTAGAACGAGGTAAAAAAATGAATACAACAACACAAAATCAAAAATCAGAAATGAAAAACTATCTTTATTTTGCCGGCACAATTTATGACAGCTTTGAGGCGCTGGAAGAAGTTTTAGGCAAACTTAAATTAGAGCGTCCGCTGTTTTTGCTTTACGCCGCCAAAAAGGCTTTTGCCGAAGAAGTTTTTGCCGCTGCCGGAGAAAAGCCGGAAAAATCCGAAGATATTATGCTGATGCCGCAATCGCAAATCAAACTGAACGCCTGCCGCTATCCGCAGCAGCTGCAATAAATTCACTCTTGCAATTTTGCAAAACTATGCCATTATATTTCTAATAAAATTACTTAGAGGAGATATAATATGAGCGGCAAAGTAATCATTCTGATGATGGACTCTTTTGGAATCGGTGGTGCGCCTGACGCGGCCGCTTTTTCTAATATCGGCGCCAACACTTTTGCGCATATTGCTCAAAAACAAGGCAAATTAGAAGTGCCGAATTTGGCTTATTTAGGTTTGCAGCAAGCCGGATTTGAAGCCAGCGGAGATAAAACTGATTTGCATTGCCAAAACCAGCAGGCGTTTACAATCGGACATAAGTTCGGCCACGCCAAAGAAATCAGCAAGGGCAAGGATACGACTTCCGGACATTGGGAAATGGCCGGAACTCCGGTGCTGTTTGACTGGGGATATTTTAAGCCGGATTATCCGTCTTTTCCGCCGGAATTGATTGCTGAAATCTGCGCTAAAGGCGGTATTGACGGTATATTGGGCAATAAAGCTGCGTCCGGCACGGTTATTATAGAAGAACTGGGCGAAGAACATCTGAAAACCGGCAAGCCGATTTTTTATACCTCTGCCGACAGCGTGCTGCAAATTGCCTGCCATGAAGAACATTTTGGGCTGGAACGCCTGTATAAACTTTGCGAAGTCGCTTTTGAGGCGGCCAAGCCGTATAACATCGCCCGCATTATCGCCCGTCCGTTTGTGGGCGAGCATAAAGGCGAATTTACCCGCACCAAAAACCGTCACGACTATTCGGTTACTCCGCCGGAAGTTACAGTTTTGAATAAAGCGGCAAATGCCGGACATGAGGTTATTTCGGTTGGTAAAATCCGCGATATTTACGCCGGTTCGGGAATTACGCAAGCCTATAAAGCCAGCGGCTTGGAAGAGCTTTGGAACGTGACGCTGGAACAAGTTAAAAAAGCGCCGCAAGATGCGATTGTTTTCACAAATTTTGTGGATTTTGACATGGTTTACGGCCACCGCCGCGATGTTGCAGGCTATGCGCGGGGATTGGAATATTTTGACTCTCGCCTGCCGGATTTATTGCCGCTGCTTAATGATGACGATATTGTCTTTATTACCGCCGATCACGGCTGCGACCCGACATACGCCGGAACCGATCACACGCGCGAGCAAGTGCCGGTTTTGATGTTCGGCAAAAAAGTGCAGACTCAAAATATCGGACAGCGTCAAACTTATGCCGATATCGCTCAGACAATCTGCGCCTATTACGGCTTGGAGCCGATGAAATTCGGGGAGAGCTTTTTATGAGCTGGCGGGCTTCTAATTTGATTGCCGCAAAGCATTGCTTTTTTGGTGCTGAAGGCGGTGTGTCGCAAGGCAAATATGCTTCTCTGAACACAAACTACAACAGCCAAGACGCAAAAGTTGCGGTGCGTCAGAATTTTGAGATTATCACCGCGCATTTTCATAAAAATTATGAGGATATGTTTACGCTGAATCAAGGTGTTTCCAATACGGTGGTTGAAGCCAATCTTCCGCAGCAGTTTACGGTTACGGCGGACGGAGCTGTCACGACCAATCCCAATATTTTACTGGGTATAAAAACCGCCGACTGCGCGCCGGTGCTGCTGGCCGACTATAAGCACGGAGTTATCGGCGCGGCGCATGCCGGCTGGCGCGGAGCTTATCGCGGAGTGGTGGAAAACACCGTGGCTTTAATGCTGCGTAAAGGCGCGGAGCTGAAAGATATAGCCGCTGCCATCGGACCATGCATGCAGCAGGCTTCGTTTGAGGTGCAGAATGATATGCGGGCGACGCTGCTCAAAGAAAATTCCGCTAATGAAAAATATTTTGCCGCCGGAAAAGACGCTGAACATTTTTATTTTGATTTGAGCGGTTACCTGGAAGATAAAATCCATAATTTGGGAATTGACAACGTGGTTAATTCGCATATAGATACATATCCGGTGCAAAACGGCTATTTCAGCTATCGCCGCAACACGCATCTGGGATTGATTAGTCAGCCGAAAGACTACCCGACCCAATATTCATTTATTTGTTTATAGAGGAAAAAATGAGAACACATATCCTGCCGTATTTTAATGAGCGTCCTGCCGAAATCAGCGCTTTGGTTCTGCATTGCAGCGCGCACGACACTAAAGATATGATAGCCGTGCTGGAAAAAGAAGAGCTCAGTGCTCATTATGTGGTGGGACTGAACGGCGATGTAACTCAGCTGGTGCCGGAAGAAAAACGCGCTTGGCACGCCGGTATAAGCTCGTGGCGGGAGTTTAGCAATCTGAACCATAACTCTGTCGGCATAGAAATCAGTTCTATGTCCATGGGACAGGAACCGTACAGCGAACGGCAGATAAACAGCCTGATTGAACTGTGCCAAGGGATTATCGCCCGTCATCATATTCCGGCGCAAAATGTGGTTGGGCATTCGGATATCGCTCCGACCCGCAAGCCGGACCCGGGAGCGGCTTTTCCATGGCAAAAGCTGGCGGAAAACGGTATCGGACTGTGGTATGATTTGAACGATGCAGAAAAAGTGGAAGAAACTAATCTGGAAATTTTACTGCAGAAAATCGGTTATAATACTGAAAATCCAGCGGCGGCGATGTATGCTTTCTGCCGGCACTTTATTCCGCATGAAGTGGCGATAAATCCGGATATTCACGATTTGCTGCAACACCCGTATCCTGAAAATTTCAGCCTGCCGGAAAAATATCTGCCAATCCTCAAAGCCTGCTGTGAGAGGTATAACAGGTAAACAATTAAATTCTTTATAATCTTTTGTAATTACGATATTTTATCTTCTAAAATATCGGATTAAACTGTTCAATTTAAATGAACGTTTAAATCAATCAGTTTTTCATAATTTTCAATATTTAACATAAAGCAATAAAATCATTTATAATCAACAAATTATATTAAAATATATCATCTTTACTTGTGATAATAAGTTTAAGCTTCATAAGTGCGCAAAAACGTTGGTTTGTGCTAATGTCAAATATCAATTACTCTTAATTATAACAATATAAAAGGCTTATATAATGAAAAAAATATTTATGTTAATTCTTTTGTGGAGTCTGCCGGCATATACCGAAACGTATATTGAAGACGAAACATCTTATACACATACCAAAACTTATGTTGATGCTAATGGTGAAGATACTGATGATTATACCTCAAGTAATGACAATAATGAAGATGTTGAACGATATGACAATTTGACAATTTTGCTTTGGAATGCGATTCAAGAAAATTCAAGTTACGATACTATTAAAGCCCTTATAGATGCCGGTGCCGATGTAAATGTTAAAGGTAATAATGGTGCGACAGCTTTAATGTATGCTGCATATTATGGAAACACTGAAATTGTTAAAACGCTCATTGCCGCCGGCGCTGATATAAATGCTAAAGACAACAAAGGTTTCACTACTTTAATATATGCTGCAAATGAAGGGAACACTGAAATTGTTAAAATACTCATTGATGCCAGCGCTTATGTAAATGCTAAAACTATTAAAGGTAACACGGCTTTAATACTCGCTGCGGAGAAAGGGAAAGCTGAAATTGTTAAAACGCTCATTGCCGCCGGTGCTGATGTAAATGCTAAAACTATTAAAGGTAGCACGGCTTTAATACTAGCTGCAAAGGAAGGAAAAGCTGAAATTGTTAAAATGCTCATTGCTGCCGGAGTTGATGTAAATGTTAAAGACAATGCTGGTTGGACGGCTTTAATGAACGCTGTAAATACTGAAAACAATGAAATTGTAAAAACTCTGATTGCTGCCGGAGCTGATGTAAATGCTAAATCTAAAGATGGTAAAACAGCTTTAATAATTGCTGCAATTATAGGAAATACTGAAATTGTCAAAACTTTGATTGATGCAGGTGCTGATGTGAATGCTAAAGATAATGATGGTGGCACGGCTTTGCTATATGTTACAGCTGTTGGCACCAATAAAAGTATGTTATTATACTTCTTGGCTAATAATACCCTAGCCTCATCTGATGCATTAGATAAAGTTAACCAAGTTAATAAATCTAGTTCTAACGCTTTAGACATAATAAAAATACTTATATCAGCAGGCGCTGATGTAAATGCTAAAGACAATGATGGCGCTACAGCTTTAATGGCAGCTACTTTGAATAAAAATGTCATTAACGCGTTGATAGAGGCTGGCGCAGATGTAAGTGCTAAAGACAATGATGGAGCAACAGCATTAGATTATGCTACTAAACAAAATGCAGAACAAAGCGTTATAGAATTATTAAAATCTTATCAAGAATTTGATAAAACGTTTACTGATTGTTATTTAAACACCAGCAATGGTTCTTATGCTAATAAATTCTGTGAATGTGCCATAAACACAGCCATAGATGCTTTAGCCGATTCAAACAAAACTAAAGCTAAAGAAGCTTTTCAAAATGCGCGAATTGGAACATTTAAAAACTTAATTCAAAAAGGCAAATATGCCGCATTTAATGAATGCTACTTTTAACAAAGATTTCAAAAAACAAATATCCCTCAATCCACTGAGGGATATTTGTTTACAAAACTTCCCCTATGAATGTTTCACAAAGGGGAATAGCTTTAATAAATTATAATAAATGATTTTGGCTAAATGCAGAGGCCGGTTATTTATTCCAGCCGCGCAGGATATAATCGCTCAGTTTTTCACTGAAGAACGAACTATCGCTAATCGCCTCGCCTTCGGCAATTTTGGCCTGATCGAGCAGCAAACGGCAAACTTCTTCCACTGTCGGACGCTCTTTGTCGTCAAACATACTGTCCGCTAATTTAATAATCAACGGATGATAAGGGTTGACTTCCAAAATGCGCGAGCTGGCAAACGCAGTCTGCTGCTGATGGTTACGCATTAAGCGCTCCAAGTGAATGCTCATCTGTCCGTTTTCCACCGTCAAGCTAACCGGACTCTTGGTCAATTTTTCGGTCGGAACAACTTTGCCTACTTCATTTTTGAACAGTTCCGCCATAAAATCGGTAAGTTTCTTTAGGCTGCCCTCATCGGCTTTCGGCTCTTTGCGTTCAAACTTCAAATCTACATCAGCCTGTGAAACATGTTTAATCGGATAGCCTTTGAAGTTAGTTAAGGTCTGAACCCAAAATTCATCAATCGGGTCAACCAACAGCAAAACTTCCAAGCCTTTTTCCTTAAAGGCTTCCAGCTGCGGATTGTTACGCAAAGTCGGAATATCATCGCCGGTAATATAATAAATGGTAGTCTGCCCTTCTTTAACGCGAGAGATATACTCATCAAGCGAGGTCAGCTTATCCTCGGAATTGGTGGAATAAAAGCGCGAAAGCTCGGCAATTTCCACTCTGTTGGCCGGATCTTCATAAATTCCCTCTTTAAATGCCATACCAAAGTTTTTCCAAAACTTCATATAATCGTCATAATCTTCAGAGCGTTTTTTCAATTCCTTAAGAATACGCGAAACCGTTCCGCTGCGAATCTTGGCAATTAAAGCGTTTTGCTGCAGCATTTCTCGAGAAATATTCAGCGGCAGGTCGGCACTGTCGATAATTCCTTTCACAAAGCGCAGATAAGCCGGCATCAAATCATCAACTTTATCAGAAATAAACACGCGGTTGACATAAAGCTTCAAACTCTGCTGTCTATCCGGCTGAAACAAATCGTATGGGGCTTCGGACGGAATAAACAGCAATCCGGTGTATTCTATACTTCCCTCCGCTTTGAAATGCAGACGCATCCACGGCGTATCAAAGTTGCGGGAAATGTGATGATAAAATTCGTTGTACTGGTCATCGGTAATTTCTGCTTTATTCTTAGTCCACAGCGCCGAACCGGTATTTACGGTTTCTTCTCCGGCTTTGCCCAAATCCAAAACAATCGGATAATTGATATGGTCGGAATAGGTGCGGATGATATGGCGCAGATAAATAGTGTCGGTAAAGTCTTTGGCATCGTCTTTCAAAAACAGCTTGATATCCGTGCCGCTCTTTTCTTTTTCAGCTTCTTCAATCTCAAAACCGTCAACGCCGTTGGAAATCCATTTATAAGCCTGCTCTTCCCCTGCTCTCTTGGTGGTAACTTCAACCTTGCTTGCCACCATAAAAGCAGAATAAAAGCCCACGCCGAACTTGCCGATTAAGTCCACAACCGAGCCGTTGTCTTTAGCATTATTAACAAAGTCCGCCGTACCGGATTTGGCGATTGTGCTTAAATGATTAACCAAATCTTCTTTGTTCATACCAATACCGTTATCACTGATAGTCAGCGTATTTTCCTCGGCATTCGGTGTGATAATAATTTTAAATTCGCCGTTGTTTTTCGTAACTTCAGGCTTCATCAGCGAATAATAGCGCAGTTTGTCGCAAGCATCGCTGGCGTTGGAAATCAATTCACGCAGAAAAATATATTTTTCCGAATACAGCGAGTTAATCACAATATCCAGCAGCTTGCTGACTTCGGTTTTAAACTTTTGTTTTTTACTCATGGTTATTTCTCCCTCTAAAACTACTTATTTATATGGGATTTTATAACCGCCGGCGCAAGAGGCTGGCTTAAATTTTCTGCTGCTCCGGTCAAAAAAACTAATCGCTTTCTTTTATACGCTCTATGTTTGCGCCCACGGCCTTAAATTTTTCTTCCAGATGTTCGTAACCGCGGTCAAGATGATATACACGGTTGACAATGGTTTCGCCTTCCGCCACCAAACCGGCTAAAATCAGAGCAAACGAAGCCCGCAAATCCGTTGACATCACCGGCGCGCCGGAAAGCTTTTTCACTCCGCGCACAATCGCCGAAGCGTGGCCGTGAACGTTTATATTTGCGCCCATGCGAATCAGCTCCGGAACGTGCATAAAGCGGTTTTCCCAAATACTTTCCGTAACCATAGCCGCACCGTTGGCAACACACATCAAAGCCATAAACTGCGCCTGCAAATCAGTCGGAAATCCTGGATAATAGTCAGTATAAATATCAACGCCCTGCAAATCCGCATGCTGAGCGTCTACAATAATGCCGTTTGCCGTGCGTTCTACTGTTGCGCCGGCTTTTTGCAATATATCCAGCGGCGACTGCAGATAATCAGCGTTGGCGTTTACCAACTCCAAACGCCCGTGGGTAATAGCGGCGGCAACAGCGTACGAACCGGCCTCAATGCGGTCATTGATAATTTCATGAGTGACGCCGTGCAGTTTATCCACCCCGTGAATGGTTAAAGTTGAGGTATTTGCGCCCTCTATATTTGCCCCCATTTTATTCAGAATGTTTATTAAGTCGGCAATTTCCGGCTCTTTGGCGGCGTTTTCAATAATGGTATCGCCCTCAGCCAAGGCCGCAGCCATCAAAATATTGCAGGTAGCGCCGACAGAGGCCGAATGGAAAGTTATATGCGCGCCTTTCAAGCGGTCTTTAACATCGGCAATCACATAGCCGTTTTTAATTTCGATATGCGCGCCCATCTGCTCCAGCGAACTCAGATGAATATCCATCGGACGGGCTCCGATAGCACAGCCGCCCGGCAAAGAAAGCTCAACATGGCGGTATTTTGTCAGAAGCGGCCCTAAAACATAATAGGAGGCACGCATTTTCCGTACATAGTCATAAGGCGCGACAAGACTGGCCGGCTTTGGCGTACAGTAGGTAAAAGTCTGGGTAATATGTCCGTTCAATTCTTCCTGCCGGCCCTCAATCTGCGTGCCGATTTGCTGCAGCAGCAAATTAAGCGAGGCAATATCCGAAAGAATCGGCAAATTGCGCAAAGTTACCGGCTCATCGGTCAGCAGCGAAGCACAGATAATCGGCAATGCGGTATTTTTGGCGCCGCTGATAAAAACCTTGCCAAACAGCGGATTTCCGCCGATAATCTTGATTTTATCCATTGTTTTGCTCCTTTTCCTGTTTGCGGCGATTTAATTCTTCTTGCTGTTTTTTGCGCTTTTGCAGATTCTTTTGCAAAGCTTTGGCTTCTTTTTCAAAACGCAGCTGCTGCGCCGATTTTTGCGGATTCTTAGACGCTGACATAACGATTCTCCTTAAAATAATTATGATATATCATAAAAAAATAAAACTTAAAATCCCAGTAATATCTTGATTTATCAACACCTTTAATAAGCTTATGAAATTTTTTTGAAAAAATATAAAAAAAGTTCTTGCATTTTATTTTTTATATGCTATTAAATATCTTGTTCGCAGATGATGCGGGTATAGCTCAGGGGTAGAGCGCAACCTTGCCAAGGTTGATGTCGTGGGTCCGAATCCCATTGCCCGCTCCAATAATAAAAAAGGTTACCGAAAGGTAGCCTTTTTTTGTTATTAGGTGCGGCGGGATAAGGAGCCACGAAAAAATGGGTTCGACCGCAAGTGAAAGCCGAGCGGGAGCGCGGCGGTAATCTGAAAGATTATGAACGCAGCGGCGGCAAAGCCAATCCCATTGCCCGCTCCAATTTATTTAGTGAAATCAAACACTTATAAAAACGATTTTTAGAGAGGAATTCGTATCTTCTCTTTTTTTGTGCAAAAAGTTTTTACACACTTACTATTCTTTTATTTCAAAGACTTAAAGCCTATAAACACAACGACACCAACCTATGTTTTGCACACTTTTTTACACACTTTTGTGTAAAAATCAGTAATTTTTTTTACACAACCTTCATTTGAGGGGAATTCGGTGTTCATATTTGCCAGCCTTTGCGCATAAAAAAGGCTCCTAAAAAAGGAGTCGCTAACATTGTTTTGACCGTCTGTGCAAAATGCTTTTTACACAGCAACCTGTATCGGTTTGATAAACAGTTGTTTCATATCCGCCAGATGTGATGATTGGTCATAATATTGCTCAATCATTTTTGCACTCGTTCCACATTGCTTGGCTATTGTCAAAGTCGGAGTTTCATTTTGCACCAAAGACGTGATATAATAATGGCGGAATGAATACAGCACTTTATTATTGATATGTTTGATACCGCAACGGTCAAGCAATCTTCTAAAACCGTTGTCAAACTCTTTAACCGCCTTAATTTCATAGTGATTTTTTGCCTCATTGCCATTGCAAAGACTTATAATATTTATGTCTTCATCATTAAACGGCAAATTATGCTGATTGCAAAACTCTTTTTGCTGCTGATAGAGATTATTAAGCAACTTCACCAAGTTTGGTGATAAAGCAATGTTGCGCTTGTTGTTTTGTTTCCGACTATACACATTAACAAACAAACCACCTTCCCCATATTCAGCGACATAGTTTTTCCAAGTCAGCGCACGCAATTCCACCGGACGAATACCAGTTTCGTACAGAATGCTGATGTAGTTATAAAGCAACTCTTTACGCCGTCTGTTGTGCTGATTAACCTCGTTTTTAATTTCTTGCTGCAAGGTGCTGAAAATCAACTTTACTTCATCAGGCGTAAAAGCGTTTCGTTTGCCGGACAAGTCTTCAAATATCGGATTTCCACCGTCATCATAACGATTTTCTTTACTTTTAATTGTCGGCAAAGTCAGTTGTTTTTTGATTCTTCCGGTTGTGTAGCACCAATTCAAAAACGCCCGAAGCGTGTTATTTTCACGGATTATAGTTGCTGGTTTTGCGTATTGATGAGTCCTTGTAGATTTTTTCTCTCGGCGGTATTCCACATATTTAATCAAATCCAAGTTAGTAAGTTCGCCAATATCCCGAATTTTGCGGCGATTGCCGATAGTTTCACTAAAATACGGAATAAACAGCCGATTCATATATTCTTTGTGCTGCGGATTGTTTGTCATAGCAATAAAGTCTTCAGCGTTCTTTTTGAAACTCTTTTTATCCAAACCATTAGGCGTATAATCCGCCAAATATCCTAAATATAACTCTCTTGCTCGTTTCAAAGCAGTTTTTTCATCATAAGTTTTCAAAGATTGGCGGACAATTTCACCAGTTAAATCTTTGCTCATATAATACTGATAACTGTTGCCTCTTTTAATAACGGTATAACCGTCAAATTTCATTTTTTCTTGCTGATTTTTTATCCTTTCTTTCATATTAAATTAAACCTCATTCACTAATTGTTGTAGAATAATTCTCGCGTCTCATTCTATGCTTAAATTATATAGCAAATCCGGCAAAAAGTCAAACTAAATATCTGATTCAAGAAGGAAAAATCATTTTTTAGCAAAAGTGAAAACATATATATAGTCAATTAATAGAAGCAAAAATCATTTTGTAAAAATTGCAAAATAACGAGATGTTATGATAAGATGATAAATAAAAGCAGACATACCAATTGCAGCAAAACTGTATTGCAAAAACGGGGAAACAGGCTCTTTTATGAGCACTCTCAAGCAGAGAACGAACTGAAAACCCACGAAGTCTAATCCATTGGTATTAGCACCGCAAAATAACCCCTCTAAAGGCGGCTGGCGGAATATAAATAGGGCACGGCTGATGATGTCAGTTAGAAATTTGAGGCTCTGTCTGTGCTCATTGACAACCTCGGCTTGATATAGTTTAGTTCTTGTTTGGGTTATATCAGGTGCCAACCGAAAAGCAGGAATGAAGGCACGCATCGACGGTTTTGCGTGTTGTAAGGCATTATACTTACTATGTCCGAAACAAGAAAGCAAACTCAGGCTGAAATGCTGTTGTTCTTTATTTTACCTCGGCTTTGAGGTAAAAAGAGCAAATCTAAACTGAAATACTAAAAATATTACATTAAACCATTGTTTTTACAAATAATAGAAAAAGAAATTTATAGCAGCCAATCTCTGATTGGTGCTATTCGCTGAAATGCTGATTTCAGCGTTAAATCAATTGAAAAATATTGCAAAAACAAAACCTAACAAGTTGTTATGATAAATAATAGTATAACAAATTTAAGGATAAGAAGATGCTGAAAAAATACAATCCGGAACATAATGAATATGTGAATTTCATACCGCTTGAAAGTTATGCGGAAATGAAAGAGGAAATAGATAAACTGAACGAACGTCTGAAGAATACGCCGGTAATGGAAAAATTACCAATAGATGACGAGCAAGCCGAAGTCATAGATATAAATAACTTGGCGGAAATTGAGCCGTATTTTGCCGATAAAAACATCAATATGGATGCGCCAGTCAATAACCGAATGGCAAGTTTTTTGTTGATGGCGGCTTATTTTACCAAGAATATTGAAGTTATAAAGTTTTTGGTAAAACGAGGCTCTTCCATAAACAAAACTGATGTGTTCGGCTTTAATTCCATTATGTCGGTGGTTCTGAATGAAAATATGGAAGTTGACACCAAAATAAAAACGATAGAGTTTTTGGCAGACAGCGGCTGCGACATCAATTGGATAACCTGTTTGGGCGAAACGGCTTTAACAATGGCTTTAGCCAAAGCAGATATAAAAATTGCCAACTTTTTATTAGATAAAGGAGCGGTTTTGTATAAGAAATAGATAAATACTTATGTTGAAAAACAAATTGAAATCCTAGCAAAACATTTATAGAA
>CAVGVF010000045.1:0-12983 GCA_963632615.1 uncultured Eubacteriales bacterium | reverse complement strand
CTCTTAACGGCCGCTATCTTCATAAGCACGTTTGGTCTGTTAAGAAACATCCGGTTCTTGAAATTTTCAACACCGTTCCGGGCCACTGGTACATCATGCACAAAGGTCATCAAACAATCGGTTACAAATTTGTACCGAAAGAACCATCGGATTATCACTGGGAAATCCGTTTTGACCAGTAGCTCTGTTATCTTTTATCTCCGCCTTTTCTAAAAGCCGGAGATTTTTTTATTTGACACTTACTTTCAACTTATCTATTCTGGGCGCGCATCAGTTAGCTGCAGCTGCTTTTATATTCAACGGAGTTAGTAAAGTGTTTAATTCAAAATCAAGTTTCAAACAAACAATTTCCGGCTTTATACAAAAAACAAAGCTTTGGTGGTATTGTTTTGCCGGTTTTATGCTGTTTTCTTTTGCTTTGCGTTTTTTAAACACCCAAAACACCTACAACCTCTTCCGCTACAGCGGCTATGCTCTGAGTTCCGCCGTTATATTTGCTTTTAATGCTTATTTATGGAATTACGGCAAAAAATATTTTATTTTGGCTCCAGCCTCCGTTTTACTTTATCTCGGCGCCGACTATATGCGCGCTTTTAATGATATGGTAATCACCGAACGCGAAATTATGCAGACACTCAGCGTGGCTTCCGTCTTTTTCGGCTTGTTCGCCGTATCTTTATATTTTGCCCGCTCGCTGAAACAAAAAACGCTGCGTCTGCTCTGCAAATTTGCAGCTTTTGTTTTCTGCCTGCTCAGCTATTTTCCACCGCTGCTATTTTTAGGCTATAACGCTGTCAGCGGCGGCAAGATGCTTTCGGGCGACATTTTAATGACTCTGTTTCAGACCAACCCCGGCGAAGTTATGGATTATATATCCGAACAAAATCAGCTGTTGTGGTGGTCGGCAAACGCCGCTTTGCTGCTTGGCACCGTTTTGTTTTTAGTCTTTTGCTTTAAGTTAAAAAGCTGCCGCCAAAATTGCCGCAAACCGGCTTTAATAACATTGCTTTTGCTGGCATATTTAAGCGTGTTTTCGCTGCCGCGCCTGCAGCTGAACTGTTTAATTTCCACCGTTGCCAATATGAAAGCCACCTTAAAAGGCTTTGCCGAATATCAAGCTTCGCTCGGCGAACGCACGGCTCGCCTGCAAGAACTGCAAAAGATTCTGCACAGCTCGTCAGACGGCGTTTATATGCTGGTTTTGGGCGAATCAACCACCCGCGACCACATGCACGCCTACGGCTATGCGCGCCCGACAACGCCGTGGCTGGACAAAGAGCTGCGCAATCCGGATGCGCTGATTTTTCAAAACGCTTACTCCAACCATGTTCATACTATTCCATCGCTGCTTTATATTTTAACCCAGCAGAATCAGTATAATGACCTAAAGCTGAAAGACGCTTATTCTATTATAGAAATCGCTAAAGCCGCCGGCTATCAAACCTATTGGCTCAGCAATCAAAAGAAATACAGCGTCAGCGACACGCCTTTAACCACTATTGCCCAGTCGGCAGATAAAGCGCATTGGATAAACGATTATACCGGCAATAAAAGCGTTTCAGTCTATACGGATGAAAAGCTGGCGGAGTTTCTGCCTGATTTAAGCAACAGCCCTAAGGCTTTGGTAATTGTACATTTAATGGGCTGCCACAGTCTTTATACCGACCGCTATACCGAAAAATTTGCTGTTTTTTCAGATTCTTCCGAAAAAGTTGACACTTATGATAACTGCATTTTGCATAATGACTATGTTTTAGAGCAGCTTTACGGCAATATCAGCCGCGCGCCTGATTTTATGGGCTGGTTCTATCTTTCCGACCACGGCGAAGAGCCGGATTTAAACTTGGCGCACGAAAGCAGCAAGTTTACTTTCCAGATGAGCCATATTCCGCTGGTTATGATTTTTTCTGAAAAGTTCAAGCAGCAAAAGCCGGATGTTTATAAGGCCTTGCAAGAACATAAAAACAGCGCGTGGAGCAGCGATTTAATGTTTAACGCCATGCTGGATATCCTGGGAATTTCCGGACTTAATGAAAAAGCTGCAGACAGCATTGCCTCGCCGGATTATAACCACAGCAAAGACGATTTGCTGACCTTGCACGGACAAATGCCTATTAGCAAAGATAAAGATAAATAAAAACAAAAAAGGAAAGCAAATGAATATTCAGTTGCTTTCCTCGGCTCTGTTGCCTTTATTTGAGCTTATAAAAGGCTGTTTGAAAACGCATTGTTTACAATCAAATACTTTTATAATATATCAAATCATAAGGCCTTCTGTGTTCGTTTTACATTGTAAAAGTATTTAATCGCTTAAATTTTTCTACGCTGTATTTTTGAACTCAGGGTTCAAAACCGCGGCTTAGAATTTAATTGCTTAAAAACACCCGCCGGCAGCATCTTGAACACTTTTTATTTATGCCTTTTCCTCTTCTTTTCAAGTAACATAGAACTAATGTATTATTCTATTTTTTTCTTTACTTTTCGGGCAAACTCTTTTAAAGTTTTTTACAGATAGGCGATAGTCTGTCCGGGGTGTGACAACCTCTGTAAATTCGTCTTAGTGTTAGACGTTAATTAAGCATACCTTCTAGCGAAAGCTGGAAGGTAGCAAAATATGCTATACTATTTTGTATCGCTAATATGCTACACTATTTAATTTACATAGTTGTCAACTTCCAGCCACCTTTTTTTGGGGGCTTTTTTGTTATAAATTTAAGATGATAGGAAGTTGAAATGATATTTAAGAATTTGAAAAATAAAATTAAAACCTCGCCCCGTGCGGGAGAGGTCGGAGCCCCGCTCCGGGTGAGGGGTAATAAAAAACAAACAGGCAGTACATACTTGCGTCTGTTTTCCTACACTCTCAACGTCATTCTTCGGCGTGAACGAAGTGAACTGTCCGGAGAATCCAGGAATATAAAAGCAATATTTTTAAATGCAGCAAACAGTACGACCTCTCGTTTTTTCTCCGTCATCTTTGGGCTTGTCCCGTTAATCTTGGTGCAGCAAGTGACTAACCTAGTCAATAAATTTGCTGTATTATTACATAAGTACCGGTTCAGCCAAGATTGCCGGAACAAGTCCGGCAATGACGGGGGCTGGGGACGTTGGCTTAGTATTTGTTGCAGCGTCTTTAACGCCTCCGCGCTCAAAGCCAAGGATGACTATAAGAGTATGTTGCAATCCGGCCACAGTATGATAGAAATGCTCGGCGTTCTGGCGATTATCGCTGTGCTTACAGTCGGCGGTATCGCAGGTTATTCCAAAGTCATGGAAAAATATAGAATCAATAAACTTTCTCAAGAATATAGTGATTTTATTTTCAGTCTGATACAATATGCCCCAAATTTTCAAAAAGACCTATTTAATTCGCAAAGTTTACGCGATGTTTCGCAAAATTTGAACATTATGCCCAAGACCTGGACAACTTGGGGTGCCTACTTTATAGACAGTTATAAAAACTATTCTTATATGAGCTGGTATAAAAGCTCAGGCTTGAACATTGAAATCATTTTTGGCAATAATATAAAAAAAGTCTGCCCAGAACTATTCCAATCCTTGATAATTCCAATGCACGATGTTCTGCAACACAGTAGATTGATTTCTATGAGTCATACATCAGAATATTATTATGGCGATAAAGTCTGTAACGGTAAAAATAAAAAATGTATAAAAGACTTGTCCCCGGCAACAATCGCTGAAATGTGCCGTGAATGTTCAAAATATGAACGCTGCAATCTTGTCTTTTTTATCAATCCTTGGCGATAGAAATTATGACCTCCTATTGAACTAATTGAACCAAATAAAAAAATACCGGCTGCTGTTTTCATGCAACATAGAATTAGTATCTAGTTTAGTTCTTTAAAACTCAAAGTAAGAGTGCAGATTTCAGAACCTTTCTGACAAGAATTGCAGGCATCGTAAAAATCGCTGACTTTCATCTGGCTCAGACAAGTTTGCCCGCTTTGGCAATAGGCATCGCCCCAAAAAGGAGTAAAATACTGCCCGCCGGAACCGGCTCTGTAATTTCCGGCATAGTGCAAAGTTCTGTGCAGCGGCTGTACTAAATTTTGATAGAGCGAGACGCACAGTTTGTTAGAGAAAGCGCCGGAAGCGTTTGTTCCATCAGCATTTTGCTGAATACCGCCCAGCCACATATCAATAATAAGCCTGTCAGCATCTCCTGTGTTCATACGATAAAACACATTTATATAATTGCCACTGTTATCGGCAAAGCGTGAAGCGTCAATTTGTTTCCAGCTTGCAGGTACAATCTGTATTGCCTGCATCAATTCGGCCAAGCCGGTGTCGCCGGAAGAGGTGTATCCTATTTTACGTATGTCGTCAAAATTCTCAAGCAGTCCAAAAATCATAAAGCTGTATTCGTTAAGGGCTTTGTTAAGCTTATACATCTCCATAGCCTTAGAATATCCTGCAATTCCGCCTACTGATAACACACCGATAATCGCCAGAACGCCCAGCATTTCTATCATACTTCTGCCAGATTGATTTTGTTTCATTGTAACTTCCTTTCTTTTTTTAATTACAGCAAAAAAGCCATCGGCAGGATGGCTGGAAGTTGACAACTACTCTAAAGAAAATAGTGTAGCATATTAGCTATTGTAAATATAGCGTATTTTGCTACCTTCCAGCTATAAAGCCAGAAGGTATGCTTTATTATCGTCTTAGCATTAAGACGTCTTTAG
The DNA here is from genome assembly GCA_963632615.1 of uncultured Eubacteriales bacterium. Classification (GTDB taxonomy): domain Bacteria; phylum Pseudomonadota; class Alphaproteobacteria; order RF32; family CAG-239; genus RUG410. The sequence goes on along the minus strand of CAVGVF010000045.1, from coordinate 8,277 downwards.
ACGAGGTTGTCACACCCCGGACAGACTATTGCCTATCTAATTATTTATGATAATAGAATAACAAATTTTTGTAAAGTAAAAAAACACCGGCTGCTATTTTCAAGCAACCGGCTCTCATTCTCAGAGGCTCGGATAGCGTGTGTAGAATTGCGATGGGATTTTTAAGCGATGTGTAAAACTAGTACATGAGCACAACCGGCTCAAAGCATCTGAGGCTCGGATAGCGTGTGTAGATGCGACGGGATTTTTAAGCGATGTGTACAAACTAGTACATGAGCGCAAAAATCCCTAGCAGATACCAGCTAGCCGAGCCTCATTACTACTTATTTTGTGAAAGAATTCTTCAAACTATTCAGTGAATTTTTAGTATCTTCCAAAGCTTTTTTCTGCTCTGCGGCTTTAGCTTCGCGTTCAGCTTTCTGAGCAGCCTGTTTTTCGGCTAATTCTTTCTTTTTAGCTTCTTGCTTAGCTTCAAGTTCTTTTTTCTTGGCTTCCAAATTTGCTTTTGCATCTTCATTTGCCTGAGTTACGCTGTCAATTTTGCTTTGAGCCTGCTGAGCGGCCGAAACCAAATCGATTTTTGCCTGAGCGGCACCGGCAGCCAAAACAGCAACAGCAGCAAGAACTAACAATTTTTTCATATTTTTTCTCCTTTCTAAAAATGATTTGCTAACCAAGATATTAGTAAACCTGAATCTGAAAAGCAAGCAAATAACAAATTTTTTATACAGAAAAGCAGTATTTTTCTTTCTATTCTTGACAAAAAACATATTTTAGGTTAGTTTAGAATTTGAAATTTTATTATTAACTTTAATTTTTATTTTTATGTTAGCTAAATTTTTTAGATGGGTTTGGGTGTTGATTTTGCAGTTATGGACTTATATCTGCACACGTCTGGAAGTAAACGACTTGTATCTGGTTTTGAACGGCAATCATGAACACATCATGAAGCGTTTGCGCAATGATGAAAAGCCTTTTGCCAAACCGGCGCAAAAAGCTTTGCTCAACCGCGGCAACACTGATGAAATTGTTGCCATGATAAAAAGCGGTTTTGCCGTTATTGAGTCTATCAATAAAAAAATTATTGAACGCAATATCGGTGTAGAAATCAAAGCGCTTTGCGACTATGGCAAAGATGTGCCGGCAGATATCATTATTCAAGAAGGACACGTTATGGCCAGCCTTGCTTTGGCAAAACGAAAAATGCTTTTCCTGACTGATGCCGATTTACAGTATGTTCTGCAACATTACAGCCCGCAAAATGCCGCTGAAATTATCATGAACTGCGCCGACACGCTGACTCAAGACCAAATGCTGGCGATTATCGACCGCAAAAATGACCGGCTGATAAAAGCAATGTTCCGCATGGATGTTGTTTATACCAGTATCATTTTTGATGCGATTGTTGACAGCGGCTGCGAAGAAGCTACCGGCTGGGTTGCCGAACATTATGCACTGTCTGTGCCGGCTGCCATAAAATATCTGCATAAATATGCCGATAACATTGATATGCTGGATGACTTTATCTACAGCGATGGTGTCGAATGTCCTGAAATTCAGCTGGAAATAGCCAAAACACTCGGACATAGTGCAGTTATGAGCATGCTTGATGTCAACAATGAACTTTGCGCTGAGGCTCAGCTTGCCATTGTTAAAAAAGGCAATATGGCTGAAATTCAAAGGCTCATTGAAGAGCAGAACAACCTTGACAAACAAGTCATCGACATTTTGCTTGAGCGTAACGCTCATTCTGAAATGCTAGCTTTGGCCGAACATCAGCAGCTGGATAGTTCTGTTTTGATGCACTGGGTAAATAACTGCCGCTTTGATTATGTGGAGATTTATTTGGCAAACCACGAAACAGACCGCAAGTTTACACAGCGCCTGATACTTGAAGTATTGAAACGCACTGTTAAATAAGCGCCCGCAAAAAATCCCCTTCTGTTTTGGCAGAAAGGGATTTTTTTATACAATATCATCAGCGATGATGATGGCGGTGAGGTCTCGGCGGCGGAGGCACCGGACGTGTATAGTACGTTACAACAGGCGCGCCGTAATAATAAACAGTACCGTATGGGTTATAATTATAGCCGTCATAGTAACCGTTATCTATAAATTCTACCCCAAAGCTTCTGCAGCTGCTCAACGCAAAAATACTGACAGCCGCAAACAAGAAAAATAAAAACTTTTTCATAAGGCATAAAAATTAAAATGAGACATAATGATAAACTTTATGCCTCATATTTTAGTCTAAAATTTTAGATTTGTCCAGAAATATTTTTAGTTTTCTTCCTTTATATAATCTTTATAAGACACGCCGTCAATCTTCAAATCGGTAATCAGCGGCTTAAAACCGGATTGATATGAAAATTCCAGCACCACATTTTTGGCAGCCACGGCTTTTTCCAGCTTTTTCGCATTGTTTTCTTTTGTGTAAAAAGAATAAACTTGCTCAAAATCTTTTTTAGGACAAGTATTGCCGGCAAATTGCGAACAGTCGGTTTTTTGCCAATTCGGCTGCAATGCGACATAATAACCGGAGAAAAAGTCTTTAGGGTCATAACCTTCAACCGCAATTTCTACCTTTTCGAATTTGGTTAAATATGACAAACGCAGCATATAAACCGTTAAAACAACAACCGGCACAAACAGCAGAACGGCGCTGATTTTAGCAAATTTAGTCATGTTTTTTCTCCCACAATAACTTACCGTATTTAACCAGAGCGAACACGGTTGCCAGCAGCAGTAAGCCGGAGCAAATCAGATATATTCCTAAATATGTCAGATTTCGTGCATCGGCATAATAAGCCAACAGGCGAACAACTGCCGCCAACACCGCTGCATTAAACAAGCGGCGGCTGTTGTTCAAATAGGCGTAAACAGCCAAAGCGGCGCAGATAAGCAAAGACGGTATGAGTTTAAATATATCCCAGCTGAAAGTGGCAAAGAACCACATCAACAGCGTAAACAAAGTTATGTAGCGGAAACGCGGCATTTTATGATAATAAGCATAGCCCCACATCAGCAATAAGCTGGTCAGAGCTAAAACCGATTCCACATTATCTTGAAGAATTTCCAGTTTCAGCAATACGCTTTCAATCACAAATCCCAGCAAAAACCACGGCATAAAACTAACTCTGCCATGTTTGCGGTTTAAGAAATAAATCAGCAATGCAGCCACCACATATCCGCAGCCAGACAACGCAATAGCAGACCACGGCATTGCGGCAAAAGCAACATTTGTAACTATAGGTCTGCAGCTCAAAGGGGCAGCGGATAGCAACAAAGTTCCGCAATAAAAGCGCAGCGGGCGTTCTACGGTTTTGTTCGCCGGCTTGGCATAGAGCATCCAGAGTTCGTAGGCAAATATCAAACCGTAAAAAACAATCAAGCTGTAAATGAAGTTTGCTGTAGTATAGCTCCAACCTCTGTCAATCATCAGTATATCATCGGTGACAGTATTATAGAACAAAAACGATTTTGTTCCGACAAAAAGCAAAGGTATCCAAAGCCAGAGCAGGCGCGGCGTGATTAAAAACAGCGGCCAAGCGCATACCGCCCACAAAAAGCAAGCCCCGCTTACATCCGAGCGCAGCTGGAATATTTGCCCAATCAGCCCGATTATCGCCATAATCAAAGCGGCGAATACTCCGCACAGCACTTGTTTCAGAATCGGCTTGTTAAACTTCATTGCGGCAAAAACGCAAAGTGCGTTGGCAATCATCAGAATTACCGCTCCGCCCAGTTTTACATGATTCGGAATCTGCTCCCAGTTGGCGGCAACCAAAGCGATAATGCCCAGCCCGATTAAAAATGCGGCAAAATAAGATAATACCATCAGCCAATAATTTTCATCGTGCAGTTTTTCCGGCGTTTGCGGTGATGTTTGTTCCATTTTATTCTCCTTGATTAGCGGCTTTCAGCATAACTTCCGGTGCTTCAATACCCAGCAAATACAGCATTAAGGTCAACACATCGCGCACCAGCTTAGCCATTTTCAGACGTGAAGCAGCCAGTTCCGGCGTGTTGGCCGACATAATCGGGCAAGCGTTGTAAAACGTGCTGAATGTTTGTGCCAAAGTATAAGCATAATCAGCGATAATGCTCGGTTCCTTATCTTTAAGCGCGCGCATAACCACACTGTGCACCTGCGCCAATTTCAAAGCCAAAACACGCTCTTCATTGGCTTGCAAAATAACTTTGCCTGCCTCTAATTTATTAGCCTTGGCCTTGCGCAAAATAGAATTGATACGGGCAACGGCATATTGAATATACGGACCGGTTTTGCCTTCAAACTTGGCAAAGTCTTCCAGCTCAAACACATAGCCGGAAGCAATGGTATTTTTCAAATCTTGGAATTTGATAGCGGCAACGGCAATCTGCGAAACCAGCTTTTCAATTTCCGCTTCGCCGTAACCTTCAACTTCTCCGGCTTTCGGCAGAGATTGACGCACTTTATCCTTTGACATTTCAATCAAAGTTTCCAGATTCATCACGCCGCCGTCACGGGTTTTGAACGGCTTGCCGTCCGCACCGTTGACAGTGCCGAACACAATATGCTCCAGTTCAACGTTCGGCGCAATGCCTAGTTTAGCTACGCCCTCAAAAACCTGTTCAAAGTGCAGGGCTTGGCGGCTGTCGGTAAAATAAACAATTTCCTGAGCCTGCAGCTGATCGACACGCATTTTAATGGTGGCAATGTCGGTAGTGTGATAAGTGTAGCCGCCGTCCGATTTAATCAAAATTACCGGCGGTTTCGGCTTATTGCCCTCTTCCAGACGGATGATTTCCGCCCCGTTATCAACTTCGGAAATACCTTTTTCGCGGGCAAGCTTTACAATCTCGCCGCAAGTCTCATGAGCATCGCTTTCACCCCACCACAAATCAAAATGCACATCCAGCTGCTCATAATTCTTTTTAATAGCATTTACCGATTCGCTGCGCAAATGCTGCCAAGCCTTGCGGTATTCCGGATTGCCCTCTTGCAAGGCGGCGGTAATTTTGCGCGCGGTTTCTTTGGCGGCTTCGTCTTCTTTGCAGCGGATATTGGCTTTTTTATAGAAAACGGTGATTTCTTCAATATCATAGCTGTTTACTTTGGATAAATCGCCGTCCTGATGAATAATTTCCGCCAAAATCATTCCCATCGGCGTTCCCCAGTCGCCCAAGTGAACGTCAGAAACAACTTCATTGCCGGCAAAACGCTCTATACGCTGGATACTTTCGCCGATAACGCCGGAGCGCAGGTGTCCGACGTGCATTTCTTTAGCCACGTTCGGACCGCCGAAATCCAACACCACCTTATGCGGATTCTCAATCATGCCGCAGCCCAAACGCTCGTCCGCCGCCATTTTATCCATTGTTTCGGCAATAAAATCATTAGTCAGTTTAATATTGATAAACCCCGGCCCGTCAACCGAAACAGCGGCAATTTCCGGACAGTTTTTCAATTCATCGGCAATGGATTGGGCTATTTCACGCGGATTTTTATGGGCAATTTTCGCCAAGGCCAAAGCGCCGTTGCATTGAAAATCGCTCAAATCGGCGCGGTCAGAAATTTTTACCGCGGCAAAACGGGTGTCTAAGCCCAGTTTTTCAAAAATTTTGCTTAAATCAGCGTTTAATTTATTTTCCGGTTGAAGATTCATTTTTTATTCCTTTTTTATTTACACATTTATAATAAGCATGACTCGGCAGCAATAATTTGCCGTCAAAATGAGTTGTCTTTAGAAATTCCGCATAATCGCCGGTTTCTTGCTTTAGACACTCGGCCGTGGCAATTTCCTGCAATTCGGCCTCATCGCTCCACCAGCCGTTATAGCAAACAACCGGAGCATCCGGTTTGGACGGCCCGCTGTAAAGCTTTGCCGTATCCTGCACTCCCGGATTGCGCCGGCGGTCAATATATGGATTCAACAGGCTGCAGCAGCACAAACTCAGCATAAATATCGTGCTTATTGCAAATTTTAGACTAGACAATTTAAAAAACTCCATTAAATTATAGTTTCAATGAAAGGCATAATATACGAAGATTATTGAAATGAAAAGCGAAAATAAATATATTGGTGATGATAAGTTCAAAAAATTTTTGGAACACTATAACTGCCCTGCTCCGCTGGAAGTTGTAAAACTGCGTTTCGCCGGAGCAATCTGCAGCCCAAACAGCGAACTGCGCCCGACTGACGTTATCGCCTCTTTTTGGGAAAACAATCAGGCTCCGCGCCTGGAAACAAAAAATGAAGCCGAATTATTCTTCAAATTTTTTATGGGATTGTGGGACGAAATGTTTGAGCTGGTCTCGGCCAACAGCATTGTTTTGCCGCGTATAGAGCACAGCGATGATTTAATAAGCGTCTGCGAAAACCGTTACAATGAGCTTGAACTCGGTTTTGTAGAGGGCTTTTGGGGCGGTAAAGAAGATATCAAAGTTCCGCAGTATATTGCCGACGTCATCGATTCTTTAACTCGGCTCGCCGAAGTCTATCGTTCGCTGGTCGGCAAAATCAATCCCGAAAAAGATAATAAAAATGTTTTTGACGCAATCGTTCAATGTGACAAAATGGCCGCAAAATCAATCAATATGCTGATTGAGCATTATGTTTTGCCGCACATAGACAGTCTGCGCCGCGTTGTTAATTAGGAGAAAATAAAATGGAATTGCTTGAAGGTTTGAAAACTCGTCGTTCGGTTCGTATGTACGACACCGCGAAAAAAATTCCGCATGAAGATATTGAAAAAATTTTAGAAGCCGCATCATATTCGCCGTCTGCCCATAATAAGCAGCCATGGGAATTTTTGGTGCTTGAAGACGCCGAAACGCTCGCTTCCCTGCGGACAATTCAGCCTTGGACATCGTTTGCAAAAAATGCGTCCTGTGCCGTTATTGTCTGCAGCAACACCGATGAAGCCTTTCACCGCGACAAAGAAAATGAAAAATGGTCGTATGCCGATGTTGACGGCACTATTGCCGCTTACAGCGTGCTGCTGGCAGCGCATGCCTTGGGCTACGGCGCATGTTTTTGCGGCGCTGCTCCAATGCCGGTAATTATTGAAAACCTGCAGGAAAAGCTGCATATTCCGGCTAATATGCGTCCGATTGCCATTATTCCGATGGGCGTTCCGGCCGAAGAGCCGAAACAGCCGGCAAACCGCTATAATCCGGATAAAGTTCATTGGGAAAAATGGTAATTTCCACTTCAGCAAAGGAATTGTAATATGAAAAAATTTTTATTAGCTGCTTTGCTTATGGCCGGTGCGACTGCCGCTCAGGCTGAAAATGCCGATTTAACCAAAATCGAAAATTATTTAAACAATATCAATACTCTGGAAGCAGATTTTGTGCAGATGTCCAGCAACGGCGGTTCGGCCGAAGGTAAAATTTATATTGAAAAGCCCAGCAAAATCCGTATGGAATACACAGCTCCGGATCCGCTTTTGATTGTCGGCAACGGCGATTATATTATTTATAATGATAAAGAATTAGACCAGATTACCAACATAGATTATAAAGATATTCCGGCAACCATGATTTTAAGCAACAAAATCAAATTTGACGGCAAAAATCTGAAAGTAGCCGATTTTTATAAAGACGGCGGCCAAACCTCGGTAACGGTGGAAATGCCAAACTCTCCGGGAGTTAAGCCGATTACCTTGATTTTTGACAACTCCCCGTTTCGGTTGAAACAGTGGAAAGTTATTGACCAGCAAAATATTGAAGTGACAATTTCTTTGTTTGACGCCGAGCAAGATAAAAAGCTGGATGAAAACTTATTCAAGTTCAGTAAAAAGTCTGAAAAAGCTTCCTCATCTTCGGCAAGCAGAAGAAAATAATAAAAATAATCAGCAACAAAGAGCAAGGTGCAGCAATCTTGCTCTTTATTGTTATGGAAAAGTTTTCCTTGCATTTGAGCCAAATAGTTTTTATACTTTTTACGCATTGTATAATGCAGGGCGTCGAAAACCCTTTTACTAAATTGAATAGTCGCTTTAGAGCATAAGCGACTTAAAATCGTATATGCCGACTTCTGTTCTCTTGGACGGATGTCGGTGAATAAGGCTATATGCTGAATAAGCCGAGCCGTTTTTTTATTCAATTTAGTGACGGTTTTCGAACATCCGCCCGCTTTTGTACAGCGGGTTTTGTTTTTATGTATTCAAGGAGTTCGATATATGAATAAGTTAAAAAATAGAATAGTCTCACGTCTTTCAGCCTCCACTCTCTGCGTCATTCTTCGGCGTGAACGAAGTGAACTGTCCGGAGAATCCAGGAATATAATG
>CAVGVF010000044.1:0-12997 GCA_963632615.1 uncultured Eubacteriales bacterium | reverse complement strand
AACCCTTTATCTGTATAGTCGCTTGAGCATAAACGACTTAAAATTTTATATGCCGATTTCCGTTGGACGGATGTCGGCTAAATAAGGTTACGCGCTGAATAAGCCGAGCCGTTTATACAGATACGGTTTTCGAACATCCGCCCGCTTTTGACAGCGGGTTTTGTTTTAGGTAACAAATTGGAGTTTGAAAATATGTATAACATTTTGAAAAGTAATAATAAATTTGCAGAAGGGAATAGTACGAACTCTCGTCTGTTCTCCGTCATTACCGGACGTGACGCACAGTCTGTTCCGGTAATCTTGGTGCAGCAAGTGACTTACCTAGTCAATAAATTTGTCATATTATTAAAAGGAGTATGTTGAGCCAAGATTGCCGGAACAAGTCCGGCAATGACAGTAAAAGGCGTCTGTTTAATGTTTGTTGCAGCGTCTTTAACGCCACTACTCTCAACGTCATTCTTCGGCGTGAACGAAGTGAACTGTCCGGAGAATCCAGGAATATAATGGCAATATTATTAAATGCAGCAAACAGCATTTCCTCTCGTTTGTTCTCCGTCATCTTTGGGCTTGTCCCGAAGATCTTGGTGCAGCGAATGATTGACCTAGTCAATAAAGTTGCATTATTATTTAAAAGGAGTATGTTCAACCAAGATTGCCGGAACATGTTCGGCAATGACTGGTGCTGGAAACGCTTGTTTATGTTTTTTTTCATTCCTTAAATTATTAAATCGGATGTACCATCCTGGATCCTCTGCGAATGAGCTAACGCTCAAAGCCAAGTGTGACAGGTAATTGTGCTGGTCGCAGCGGGATAGAACGTTGCAATATTACAGTAAATTTTTAGCCTATTCTCTGTCTTCCGGTTCCCAAGGAAAGTTTATCCATAGTCCCATAGGTTCGGACATTGGAAAATAATCCGGCTTAATTTCCGGATTCTTGTTTATGAGCGTATAGATTTGTGCCAAAGGATATTTATGGCGTAAATATTGTACGGTTTCGCCGCTGTCGCACAAGTCGTCAATAATATAAGTGTCGGCGTTGTTCGGAATTTCATCTAACGTAGTGTCAATCATTTCTGACTGAGCTTTGCTATCATCGCTGTATGAAGAAAGGCGGATGAAACGAATGTCTTTATGCTTGAGATAGTGAGAAATAATTGCGGCCGGAACCAGTCCGCCGCGGGAAACAGCTGCTAAAACAAAGCCGTTCGGCGAGCGCTCTTTGATTTTTTGCGCAATCATAAAGCAGGCATTATCAACTTGAGCTTGGGTAATTTCTTTCATAGTCCTATCTCCAATAAATTAAATAATGCTCTGCTTTATAGCAACTGCGGACTTAATCGTCAATATATTTATTGCTCGCTTGTTTGCGGCAGGCGGCAGAATTTGCGGAAATATAAATATTCGGCAATGCTGAGCGCACCGAATGCAAAAATATAAAAACCGACATAAAGCACCAAAACCGCTTCGCCGAATGATTGATACGATAAAATCAAAAAGGCGAGGATAATGCCTAAAATACCGCTGAACATACTCCAGCCCCAAGGCAGACCGAGCTTTTTGATGTCTAAGCTGCCGGAAATTTGCATAACGCCGGTCGCCAAAAACCAAAAGGCGAATAAAATCGGCAAAGTCTGAACTGTTAAGCCCAGGTTAGTCAGCAAAATTAAACCGATAAACAAATCTAATAAGCCGACCACAAAATACCAGCCGGAATATTCGCTGAAAGAAAAGGTAATATAGCCGCAGCCGAGTAAAAACACGGCGCCGCCGAAATATATTGCCATAGCATAAAGCGATGACAGCGGGTTAGCCCATACCACAATGCCTAAAATCAGCATAATTATACCGGAAATCAAGTGCCAGATACTGCATCTTCTGTCTTTCATAAATTTTCTCCTTTACTGAAAAATTACTCAATTTGGACGTATGATTTTTTTGCCGGAAAACAAGAGGAAACAAAAGAAAAATGTTGCAAAACAACATAACCTTTGCAATATTATAATAAATAAAGGAGAAGTGCTTTGACGGAAGAAAATTTTAACATAGATGCTTTGCGAAATGCTTTGGCAACCTTAAAAGTTTGCTGGCAGACTTATCAGGAAAAACAAAATGATGCGTCTATTTCTGATATTGTTGCGGATTCCTGTGTTAAACGCTTTGAATATACAATGGAAACTTCTCTTAAACTTATGCGCAAGTATTTGAAACTGTTTTATGCGAAAGAGGATAAGGAACTGACGGTAAACAATATTTTCCGGCTGATGGCAGGGATGGATATGCTGACAGATTGGGAAAATTGGCGCAGATATTATGCCAAGCGTAATGATACTTCACATGAATATAATATAGAAAAGGCGAGGGAGCTTTTGGAAATTATTCCGAAATTTATTGCCGATACGGAGTTTTTAATATCGGCGTTTGATAAGGCGTTGGCGGGGGCTTAAATGATTGTCGGCGTTTCAGACAGCGAATTGGAAATTATCAAAAATATTTTAGCTCCGTACAGCTTAGAGTATGAATTTTATTTTTACGGTTCGCGCGTAAAAGGAACTTTTGGCAAAACTTCGGATTTAGATATATTGATTAAAGGCCGCAATGCTATGCCGCTGTTGGATTTGGATGAGCTGAAAGAAAAGTTTGACGAAAGTTTTTTGCCGTATATAGTTAATTTTTCAGACTATCATAAAATGGATGAAAAATTTTTTGAGCTTATTAAAAACAACCTTGTAAAAGTGTTTTAATTTTAAGTTTTTTCTTTAGAAAAATGTTGCAAAACAAATAGGATAAGTCTATAATCCAACCAGTTTAAAGTATACGGATGGAAATCCGTGTGCCTATTATTTGGTAAATGTAGTCGAGAGTGTGGATTTATCAGTGGTTCGGCTATATTTAAATTAAACGTTTTTATAAGTTTAACCTTCTGCGGACGGGATTGAAATTTTTTCATAAGAATTGCCGTAGAATCAAAATGTTAGAGGAAATATACATGAAAGAGTCTTATACGGAGAAAAAGCGTGTAAGAAAAAATTTCGGCCGAATCGAAGCAGTTGCCGATATGCCGAATTTAATTGACGTTCAAACCGGCTCTTATTCAAGCTTTATCAACAATGTAGACGCCAACGGCGAACATTGCGAGTTTGGCTTGGAAGAAGTTTTCAAATCTATTTTCCCGATTACCGATTTTTCCGGCAACGGCGAATTGGAATTTGTAAAATATGTTTTGGAAGAGCCAAAATACGATGTTGAAGAATGCTTAAAGCGTGATATGACCTATGCTGCTCCGATTAGAGCAACTTTGCGTTTGGTAGTTTGGGATATTGATGAAGCTACCGGCGCTAAATCTATTCACGATATTAAAGAGCAAGATGTTTATATGGGCGATATTCCGCTGATGACGGATAAAGGTACGTTTATTTTCAACGGTACCGAGCGCGTTGTGGTTTCGCAGATGCACCGTTCTCCGGGCGTGTTCTTTGACAGCGACGGCGGTAAAACCATTTCATCGGGTAAAAAACTGTTTTCTGCCCGCATTATTCCGTACCGCGGTTCTTGGCTCGATTTTGAATTTGATGCCAAAGACTTGGTTTATGCCCGTATTGACAGACGCCGCAAACTGCCGGTAACTTCCATTTTCTATTCTCTGTACTCCAAAGAAACAGAAGAAAAAGCCGCTGAATTGGCTAAAGAAGGCAAAACTATTGAATTGGCCGATGTAAAAGGTATGGATAAAGAAGAAATTTTGAATTACTTCTATGACACCGAAACCTATTTGGCTGACAAGAAAAACTGGAAGATGAAGTTTGAGCCTTCCCGTATGAAAGGCGTAAAATTCAATTTTGCTTTGATTAACGCTGCCAACGGCGAAACTGTCTGGGATGCCGGTAAAAAATTGACTCCGAGATCGGCTCAGAAATTGGCAGACGAGGGTTTGGAATACTTTGTTGTTTCTAAAGACCAGATGTACGGCAAATTCTTGGCCAAAAACATTGTGATTGCTAAAACCGGCGAAGTTTTAGCTGAAGCAGGCGATGAAATCAATGAAGATTTGATGAATACTTTAGCTGAAAACAAAATCAAATCCGTTGAAACTCTGTTTATTGACGGTTTGAATGTCGGCGCTTATATCCGCAACACATTGGCTTCAGACAAAAACAAGACCCGTCAGGAAGCTTTGTTTGATATTTACCGCGTAATGCGTCCGGGTGAACCGGCTACCTATGAAGCTGCAGATGCTTTGTTCCATCAGCTGTTCTTCGATTCGGAACGCTATGACCTGTCAGCTGTCGGCCGTGTTAAAATGAACGCCTCATTGGATATTTCTTTTGATGAAGCTCCGGATACAGTTCGTATTTTGCGTAAAGATGATATTTTGCGCATTATCAAAAAATTGGTTGCAATCCGTGACGGCAAAGGCGAAGTTGATGATATCGACCACTTGGGCAACCGTCGTGTCCGCTCTGTCGGCGAATTGATGGAAAACCAATACCGCATGGGCTTGCTGCGTATGGAACGCGCTATCAAAGAAAAAATGAGCGCTGAAGATTTGAATAGTGTTAAGCCTCAGGATTTGGTAAATGCTAAGCCGATTGCTTCTGTTATCAGAGAGTTCTTTGGTTCTTCCCAGTTGTCACAATTTATGGATCAGAACAATCCGTTGTCAGAAATTACTCACAAACGCCGTTTGTCTGCCTTGGGCCCTGGTGGCTTGAGCCGTGACCGCGCCGGATTCGAAGTGCGCGATGTGCACCCGACTCACTACGGCCGTATCTGCCCTATTGAATCTCCGGAAGGTCCGAACATCGGTTTGATTAACTCACTTTCTACATACGCCCGTGTAAACAAATACGGCTTCATTGAATGCCCGTACCGTAAAGTTGTAAACGGCGTTGTAACATCGGATGTTGTATATTTGTCTGCCGATGACGAAGGCAAGGTTGTTATCGCCGAAGCAAACGCTAAGGTAGATGACAGCGGTCACTTTGTGAACGATTTGATTACCTGCCGCCGCGGTGGTGAAGTAGAATTTGATAAACCGGAAAACATTAACTACATCGACGTTTCTCCTAAACAGTTGGTTTCTGTGGCTGCGGCCTTGATTCCGTTCTTGGAAAACGATGATGCTAACCGTGCTTTGATGGGTTCAAACATGCAGCGCCAAGGCGTGCCTTTGCTGCGTTCAGAAGCTCCGTTGGTCGGTACCGGTATTGAAGCTACTGTGGCTAAAGATTCCGGTGCTACTTTGGTGGCAAAATATGATGGTGTGGTTGACGCTGTAGATGCTAACCGTATTGTGATTCGCTCTAAAGACAGCGATGCTCACAACGTGGGTGTTGAAATCTACAAACTGTCTAAATTCCGCCGTTCTAACCAAAATACCTGCATTAACCAAGTTCCTTTGGTAAAAGTGGGCGATGAAGTTAAAAAAGGCGATATCATTGCCGATGGTCCTTGTACAAACTTGGGTGAATTGGCTTTGGGCAAAAACCTGCTGGTGGCCTTTATGCCTTGGAACGGCTTGAACTACGAAGATGCTATTTTGCTGTCTGAAAGAATTTCCCGCGATGACGTTCTGACTTCTCTTCACATTGAAGAATTTGAAGTTATGGCTCGTGATACCAAACTTGGTCAGGAAGAAATCACCCGCGATATTCCAAACGTCGGCGAAGACGCTTTGCGTAATTTGGATGAAGCCGGTATCGTTTATGTCGGCGCTCATGTAAAAGCCGGCGATATTTTGGTTGGTAAAGTTACCCCGAAAGGCGAATCTCCGGTTACTCCGGAAGAAAAATTGCTGCGTGCGATTTTCGGCGAAAAAGCCAGCGATGTTCGCGATACTTCTCTGCGTGCTCAGCCTGGTATTGACGGTATTGTCGTAGATGTTCATATTTTCTCCCGCCGCGGTGTAGAAAAAGATGAACGTGCTTTGGCTATTGAACAGGATGAAATTTCCAACTTGGCTAAAGACCGCGATGATGAAATTGCCATTATCAGAAGAAGCTATGATACCCGCTTGAAGTCTATGCTGACCGGTCAAACCGTGGTTGATGCTCCGAAAGGCATTGCTAAAAACGTTAAGCTGACTGCAGATATTCTGGATGCTATTCCATCGGTACAATGGCGCAAAATCGTTGTTAAAGACGAAGATGTTATGGCTAAAATTGAAGAATTTTCTGCCGCATTTGACGCTCGTTTGGAAAATATTCAAAAACGTTTTGAAAATAAAGTTGAAAAAGTTCAGCGCGGCGATGATTTGCTGCCGGGCGTTTTGAAAATGGTTAAAGTGTTTATCGCTACCAAGAGAAAAATGCAAACCGGTGATAAAATGGCCGGTCGTCACGGTAACAAAGGTACGGTTTCACGCGTCTTGCCGCTGGCCGATATGCCATACACCGAAGACGGTACTCCGGTTGATGTAGTACTGAACCCGCTGGGTGTGCCTTCACGTATGAACGTGGGACAAATTTTGGAAACACACTTGGGCTGGGCTGCCAAAGAACTTGGCGCGCAACTCAATGAAATGTGCGAACAATATAAACGCGGCGAAAAAACTATTGACGAGCTGAATGCCCGCTTGAGAGAAATCTACGGCGATAAGCAGTATAAACGCGATGTTGAACCGCTTACTGAACCGGAAAAAATCGAAATGATTTCTAACTTGAAACGCGGTGTTCCGATGGCTACTCCGGTATTTGACGGTGCCACCGGCGATGATATCAACAAAATGCTGACTATGGCAGGTTTGCCGACATCAGGCCAAATTGATCTGTATGACGGCCGTACCGGCGAAAAATTTGATCGTAAAGTAACCGTTGGCGTTATGTATATGATTAAACTGCACCACATTGTTGATGAAAAAATGCACGCTCGTTCGGTTGGTCCGTACAGTTTGGTTACTCAGCAGCCTTTGGGCGGTAAAGCTCAATTCGGCGGTCAACGTTTTGGTGAAATGGAAGTTTGGGCGCTGCAGGCCTACGGCGCTGCCTATACCTTGCAGGAAATGCTTACCATTAAATCCGATGACGTTGCCGGCAGAACAAAAGTTTATGAAGCTATTGTTCGCGGCGAAGACAGCTTTGAAACCGGCGTTCCTGAATCCTTTAACGTATTGGTTAAAGAAATCAAGTCGCTGTGTCTGAATGTTGAAATGTTAAATGAAGAAGCGTAAGCTGAGGAGTCATAACAAATGAATAATGAAATAATGAATATGTTTAATCAGCAGCAGCCGTCGACTGAAGAAAATTTTGACGAAATCAAAATTTCGATTGCTTCTCCTGAACAAATTCGTTCTTGGTCTTATGGTGAAGTTAAAAAACCTGAAACCATTAACTATAGAACATTCAAACCGGAAAAAGACGGTTTGTTCTGCGCCCGCATTTTTGGTCCGGTAAAAGACTACGAATGCTTGTGCGGTAAATATAAACGTATGAAATACCGCGGTATTGTCTGCGAAAAGTGCGGTGTGGAAGTTACTTTGTCAAAAGTACGCCGCGAGAGAATGGGACACATTGAGCTGGCAGCTCCGGTTGCGCATATTTGGTTCCTTAAATCTCTGCCGTCCCGTATTTCTGTGCTGACCGGCATTCCGATGAAAGCTTTGGAAAGAGTTTTGTATTTTGAAAGCTATGTTGTGATTGAACCGGGTTTGACACCGCTGACAGTAAATCAGCTGCTGACAGAAGATGAATATCAGGATGCTATCGACCAATACGGCGAAGATTCATTCAGAGCCGGCATCGGCGCCGAAGCTTTGCGCGAAATCCTGTCTAACATTGATTTGGAAGCAGAACGCGCTTCTATGCGTGCTGATTTGAAAGAAACAACTTCCGAAGCTAAGCGTAAAAACTTGGTTAAACGCTTGAAGCTGGTTGAAGCTTTCTTGGAATCCAATACCAAACCGGAATGGATGATTCTGACTGTATTGCCGGTTATTCCGCCTGATTTGCGTCCGTTGGTTCCATTGGACGGCGGCCGATTCGCTACATCTGATTTGAACGATTTGTATCGCCGTGTGATTAACCGTAACAATCGTTTGAAGAGATTGCTGGAATTGCACGCGCCGGATATCATCATCCGCAACGAAAAACGCATGCTGCAAGAATCTGTTGACGCTTTGTTTGATAACGGCCGCCGCGGCCGTGCCATTACCGGCACCAGCAAGCGCCCGCTGAAATCTTTGTCAGATATGCTTAAAGGTAAACAAGGCCGTTTCCGTCAAAACTTGTTGGGTAAACGTGTTGACTACTCTGGTCGTTCGGTTATTACCGTTGGTCCGGAACTCAAAATGCACCAATGCGGCTTGCCGAAAAAGATGGCTTTGGAATTGTTCAAACCTTTCGTATATGCCAAACTGGAAATGTATGGTATGGCTACAACCATTAAAGCTGCTAAGCGTATGGTAGAAAAAGAACGTCCGGAAGTTTGGGATATCTTGGAAGAAGTTATCCGCGAGCATCCGGTATTGCTGAACCGTGCGCCGACTTTGCACAGACTGGGTATTCAAGCCTACGAGCCGGTTTTGGTAGAAGGTAAGGCTATTCACTTGCACCCGTTGGCTTGTACAGCGTTCAACGCCGACTTCGATGGCGACCAAATGGCTGTTCACGTTCCATTGTCTATTGAAGCGCAGTTGGAAGCCCGCGTGCTGATGATGTCTTCAAACAACATTTTGTCTCCGGCTTCCGGTAAGCCTATTATCGTGCCTTCACAAGATATGGTATTGGGTATTTACTACCTGTCATACGATGCTGACGATATGTTGGGACACGGCAGCATTTATGCCAGTCCGGAAGAATGTATGCTGGCTTTGAATGCCAAAGTTGTAGACATGCACGCTAAAATCAAATGCCGTATGGACTATGTCGGCGATGACGGCAAACTGCACCACGGTATTGTAGACACAACTCCGGGTCGTTTGATTATCTCTGACATTTTGCCGAGAAAAGACGGCAAGCTGATTGAGGGTGTTCCGTTCTCGCTCGTAAACCGTTTGATGAAGAAAAAGCAAATTTCTCAGATTATTGATGAAGTTTATCGTGTCTGCGGCGGTAAAGAAACTTGTATCATGGTTGATAAAATCATGGGTATGGGTTACAAATACGCTTGCTTGTCCGGTATTTCATTCGGTAAGGACGATTTGATTGTTCCTGCTTCTAAGGAAAAATTGATTGCCGAAACTTCTGCTCAGGTTAAAGAATTTGAACAGCAATATCAAAACGGTTTGATTACTAAGGGCGAAAAATATAACAAAGTGGTAGATATCTGGGCTGCTTGTACCGATAAAGTTGCCGATGAAATGATGAAAAACATTTCTAAAGCCGACCACGGTTATTATAACTCAGTATTTATGATGGCTGACTCCGGAGCCCGTGGTAGTGCTGCACAAATGCGCCAATTAGCAGGTATGCGTGGTTTGATGGCTAAGCCGTCAGGCGAAATTATCGAACAACCGATTATCTCTAACTTTAAAGAAGGTTTGACCGTGTCTGAGTACTTCAACTCAACCCACGGTGCCCGTAAAGGTTTGGCCGATACCGCTTTGAAAACAGCTAACGCCGGTTACTTGACCCGTCGTTTGGTTGATGTCGGTCAAGATGTGGTTATTACCGAAACCGACTGCGGTACTGAACGCGGTATTATCGTGCGTCCGGTTGTTGACGGCGGCAACGTGATTGCTTCTATCGGCGAGAGAATTTTGGGTCGTACGGCTCAAGAAGACATTTTGCACCCTGAAACCGGCGAAGTTCTGGTTAAGAAAGGCAAATTGATTGATGAAGCCGATGTTGAAAAAGTAGAAAAAGCCGGCGTTGAACAAGTTAAGATTCGTTCGGTATTGACCTGCGAATGCGAAAACGGTGTTTGCGCTGCTTGTTACGGCCGTGACTTGGCTCGCGGTAATCCGGTAAATATCGGCGAAGCTGTCGGCGTTATTGCTGCTCAGTCAATCGGCGAGCCGGGTACCCAATTAACCCTGCGTACCTTCCACATCGGTGGTGCGGCTTCTAAATCTGCCGAGCAGGCAAGTATTGAAGTTCCGTTTGCCGGTATTCTGAAGCTTGAAAACGGCCACACAGTTACCAATGCGGATAATCACTTGATTATTTTGTCCCGTAACTGCGATATCGTTATTCAAGACGCTCAGGGCCGTGAAAAATCACGCCACCATGTTCCTTACGGCGCCAAAGTTTTGGCTCAAGAGGGCGATGAAGTGGCTAAAGGTCAAAAGATTGCCGAGTGGGATCCGTTCATGGTTCCGGTTATTTCTGAAAAAGCCGGTCATGCTCAGCTGGTTGACCTCATTCCGAATGTTTCTGTAAAAGAAAATATGGATGAAACAACCGGTATTACCTCTAAAATCGTTATTGATTGGCAGTCCGGTCCGTCTTCTAATGCAAACTTGAAACCAAGCATTACTCTGAAAGACGAAAACGGCAATCCGGTAACCTATGATTCCGGCAAAGAAGTCCGCTACTATCTGTCAGTTGATGCAGTGCTGAATGTTGACAACGGCGATGAAATCAAAGTCGGCGACATTATCGCCCGTATTCCGAGAGAAAGCACCAAAACTAAGGATATTACCGGTGGTTTGCCGCGTGTGGCTGAATTGTTTGAAGCCCGCCGCCCGAAAGACCCTGCTGTTATTTCTGATATTGACGGTATGGTTGAATACGGTAAGGACTATAAAGCTAAACAGCGCATTATGGTTATCCCGACCGAGGGCAATCCGGTTGAATACTTGATTCCTAAGGGACGCCGTTTGGTTGTTCAAGACGGCGATATTGTGAAGAAAGGCGATATGCTGGTAGAAGGCACACCTGCTCCGCACGATATCCTGCGCGTTTTGGGCGTTGAAAAATTGGCCGAATATTTGGTTCAGGAAGTTCAAGCCGTATACCGTCTGCAAGGTGTGGCCATCAACGATAAGCACATTGAAGTGATTGTATCGCAAATGCTGCGTAAAGTTGAAATTACCGCTCCGGGCGATACCACATTCCTGGTTGGCGAACAAGTAGACCGCGATGTATTTGAAACCGAAAATGCCAAAGTAATTAAAGAAGGCGGACAGCCTGCTGTTGCAGACCCTATCTTGCTTGGTATTACTAAAGCTTCATTGCAGACTAAGTCGTTTATTTCTGCCGCTTCATTCCAAGAGACAACCCGTGTTTTGACTGAAGCTGCCGTTGAAGGTAAGGTAGATAAACTGACCGGTCTGAAAGAAAACGTAATCGTTGGTCGTTTGATTCCGGCCGGTACCGGTAACGTGTTGCGCTCTCTGCGCCGCGTAGCTGCTCAGAATGACAAGGAAATCCTTGCTATGAGAGAAGCCAAGGCAGCCGAAGACGGCAATGCCGCATTAGAGAATAATGCAGAACCGGCTAAATAATAAAACAGGTTTCTAACTCCGAAAAAAAGCTCCCTTGTTCATTGAATGAGGGGCTTTTTTTATCTCTTAAATCAAAAATGGATTGGATGAGCAGTTGTTAGGCCTGTTATACATTATTGATAGATTGGGAGAATTTTTCTTTACAAGCTTTTTGTTTGCCGATAATATAATTTTGAAAGTGCAATAGTGCTTTCAGGGCGTCAGAAACCCTTTAAAATAACAGTCGCTAGCATGGCGGCTATATAAAATTATGCCGATTTTCTGTTCGTTGGACGGATGTCGGCTAAATAAGGTTTTGCACTGAATAAGTCGAGCCATTTGTTATTTTATGGTTTCTGAACATCCGCCCGCTATTTGCAGCGGGTTTTGTTTTTATGCAACAATTTTAGGAGGTTTAGAAATATGCGTAAAAAATCACAATCCGGCCGCAGCATGATAGAAATGCTGGGCGTGCTGGCAATTATTGCTGTATTGAGTGTCGGTGGAATTGCCGGTTATTCCAAAGCAATGAGTATGTATAAGTTGGATAAATGGAGTGCAAATTTAACTCAGGTTATTGTAGATACACAAGCTATGTATATGAATCAAAAAACATTTGGAGACAAGGTTATTGATATTACCGAAACTCTGATTGATTCGGGCGTGATTCCGCAAGGTATGCTTGATGCAAACCGCAAAGATTTGTTTGGCAACAAATTGCAGATTTTAACCAGATATTGGGATAAATACGGTATAAGACTGCACGTTTATCATCAAATGCCGGCCGGAAAAGACGCCGTTGCCTGTTGTAAAAAATTGTATGAAATGGGGCAGGTTTTTAACAGTAACTGGGTGGTCTGGAATGAAAATTTCGGCTATGCGGTTTGCGGAAAAGCTGCTCCGGCTGAATATGCAAAAGATATGGGATGCCAGCCCTATAATTTATCACAGGTGGCGGAGCTATGCAAAAAATGCGAGCTAAATCGCTGCGGTATAGTATTTTTATTGGATAATACATCCTTTTAAAACTGCTTGTTAAAATTTAACGTCCGGTGTAGTGCACTGGACGTTAAATTCATTGCAATTTCTGACCTTGAAAATTATTTCAGGCATTATATAAGATAAAAAATACCGTTATCGCAATTAAAATCAAAAAATAAATTGATGTTTGCCATAAAAGCCGCTTTCTAAAACTTATGATTTTGTTTTTATATAAGCGATTTATCAGAGGAGTGCTGGATATATAAGTCAATATGAATGATATAATAGCAATCAGCCGAAAATTATATCTAAGATTATCTTTGTGTGTCAGATAGAATTCCATATCACTACTGTCAAAATCAGCATTTTCAAGCAAAGCAAAGAATAATGAAATTGTTAGTGTCACAACAACAATCCAATATATCCAAAACTTTATAATACTAATCAATTCTTTTTTTAATTTAAGCATTTAAGGTATCCTCGTTTTATTTCCATTTTTTTTTGCACATATTCTCTAGCTTTATCTTGCAACTTTTTATTGTATTTTTTGCTTATGTAATGATTTAACTTGATTTTCCCAAACAATACTGTTATAAAATTTAACGTCCGGTGTGACGCAACACTGGACGTTCTTTAATTCTGAAAGGGTTAAACC
>CAVGVF010000043.1:0-13331 GCA_963632615.1 uncultured Eubacteriales bacterium | reverse complement strand
TCCTATCATTTTGAAATTACAACAAAAAAGCTGCTGATGAAGCAGCTGGAAGTTGAGAACCACATGATACAAGTGGTGCGACATATTAGTAATATATAACACATTTTGTCGCCTTCCAGCCAAAACCAGAAGGCGTGCAAATTTAACGTCTACACTCAGACGGTATCAAAGGGGTTCTCACACCCCGGACAGAATGCTGTCTATCCATTAAATAATTTAATAGAATATTTTTTGAAAGTAAAGATAATTTTATTTAAGGCTGCTGATACTGAAAAACAGCGGCAGAATTTCATATTTCCCGTCAACATAATAAATATATACCGGAATTCCGTCACGTCCGTAGGCATTGAGCGCGGCTGTGTAAACGGCATTGTTTTCTGTTAAATCGGCTTTAAACAGCTTGACATTTTTTTCTGCTGCAAAACGTTTGAATCTGTCGGTGTTCAGCAGTATTTTTTCATTAAATTGGCAGGTCAGGCACCAGTCAGCCGTAAAATCTATAAACACACGCCCGCCGTTGGCAGCAGCCTCTGCTATTTGCTGTTCGTCATAAGGCTGCCAGTTCAATTCTTGAGGCTGTTCGGCCGAGCTGAAATCGAACTGAGTTGCTAAAATGCTGAGCAGCCAAAGCATTGTCAGCAGCAAAGGCACGGATAAAATATATTTTACCGTCTGCATCCATTTTCCCGGTTTGGGCAGAATACGCCCTAAAACATTCGGAAACAGCTCTATCAAAGCATAGGGCAGGGCATAGCCGACAGCCAGCATGGCAAAAACGGCATATATCTGCGCATCAGTCTGCATAAAAGCGTAACCGATTGCAGCGCCCATAAACGGGCCGGTGCACGGGCTGGCGATTAAAACGGCAAAAAAGCCGGTGCTGAAAGCATTAAAACCGGAAAGCTTATAGGTTTTGTCAGTATTAAAATCCGGAAAGTGCAAGACATCAATCATAAATAAAAATAAAATACCAAATATCAAGGCCATAATTCCGACAAACCAAGGCGACTGCAGCTGGAAGCCCCAGCCGATGGCGGTGCCTTTATGTTTTATCAGCACTAAAATAGCGGTAAGAAGCATAAAGCAAGCCAAAACCCCTAATATATAGCTTAGGGCGCGCATAAAGCGTTTAGGCTCGTTTTGATTTTTTATCAGGGTAAAGATTTTGAGCGATAAAATCGGGAACACGCAGGGCATGGCGTTCAAAATCAGTCCGCCCCAAAAGGCCAAAAGCAAAATATAACACAGCGAAAATTGCGGCGTGTCCTGATAATCAATTTCCAAAGCGTATGACTTGTCCGGCGTAACAATCAAAGCTTGTGACAAAGGCTGGCTTTCCTGACTGAAGTTTTCCCAGCTGATGAGGGTTTTATTTTTTTCTTCGCTGATTTTTATGGATTGGCTATCCACCCGCTCTCCTTGTGCCGGTAAAAAACTGACGGAAGTATGCGGAGGCAGTTCCAACTGAATCTTATTTTGCTGAGTAGAGCTGTTGACATGCATTTTCTGCGGCAATTCAACCTGCATGGAGCTTTGCATATCTTCCCAAATTTCCTTAGGGGTTTGCGGCAGTTCCTGCAAATCAAAACTCAGCGACTGCGGCTTGCACACATCATTGCATTCCACAAAAGAAAAAGTCAATTCAACATCTTTTGTCTGCTGTAGCTTGAGGTGAAAATAGGCTGATTTTTTATAAACATATTCATCAATAATGTCATAAGCTTTAACAATCTGCGGGGCTGATTGGTTCAAAATTTTCAGCCCGCTGTCGGCTTTGTTGCTGGAAATTGTGGTGGGACGGCCGATTTCGCCGGGATTGCTCCAATAAATATGCCAGCCGTCTTTTATGGCAAAACGGGCGATATATTCGGCATTGCCGTCAGAAAAAAGTTCAATCGTTGTATTGTCTGTGCTGCGGCTGTTTTCGGCTGCCTGCAAGGGCTTGAGACCGAATGTTAAAGCGCAGAAGCACAAAATCAGTAATTTTTTGAACATATATTTCCTTTCCAAACAAAATATGGGCAAAGCAAGGCCGAATTTCAAGCTAAATCAGTTCTTTTAAGCGAGCGATGATTTTATCAAACATTTCCGCCGTTAAAACATTGGTGTTTATGTTGTAGCGGGAAGTGTGGTAGGAATCAAGCAAAACTAAATTGTGTTTCGGCAAAAAATGCTCGGCGCCGTGAGCAAATTTATAGGCCGCTTTGGTATAGCCCAGAGCCTGCAAAACCGCGCCGTGCGAAACCGCGCCTAGCGAAAGGATGACTTTTAAGTTGGGCATAGAAGCTATTTCCTGCTGCAAAAACGGACGGCAGGCGGCAATTTCGGCGGCGTTGACTTTATTTTGCGGCGGTACGCAGCGCACGGAATTGGTTACGCGCACGTTAAGCAGCTCAAAGCCGTCATCTTTGCGTTTTTGATAATTGCCCTGCGCCAAACCGAATTTTTTCAAAGCCGGATAAAGAATGTCGCCGGCGTAATCGTTAGTAAACGGACGGTCGGTTTGATTGGCGCCGTTCAGTCCCGGAGCCAGCCCAACCACCAGAATTTGCGCTTCAAGCGAGCCGAACGGCGTTACCGGCCCGTTGTGATAAGTTGGAAACTTTTGCTGATTGCCGCGGCGGAATTCAACCAAACGCGGACATAATTCACAGTCTTTTTTAGGATTGCAGAACATATAAATCTCCTTTGTCTGCAAATATTTTAGCGTCATTTTTTTTGCTGTCACTATTTAAATTTGTTTTTTCACGGTTATATACAACTTTGAAAGTGTTGCAAAATACTTGATTTGTCATTTAACACATTTATAAATGGAGATTAAAACATGAAAAAAACATTATTGTTAGCAGGTGTTGCCGGTATTTTTGCTTTTAATGCTCAAGCTATGAGCTGGAATATGAATGAATATCGTCCGTATATCGGGGCAGACTATTCTTTCTTTAAGGCAAAACAAGGCAATCAGGCTAAAAAAATGAAAAAATACTTCCATTCCGGAAAAGCTAATATTGGTATGCAAATGTATCAAAATTGGGATTTGGAATTTTCATATCAGCAGTCCGGCGAAGTTAAAGGCCGCACTTTGGAAGACAAACGCGGTAAGAACTATTTCTCGGTATATGCATTGGATGCTTACGGCAAATATCCGATTATGTGCTCTAATTTGAGTGCTTTGGGAACGCTCGGCGCCGGTATTTATCACGCAAAATATAAAAACTTTCCAAAAAGTTCCTATAATAAAGTCGGCTACCGCGCCGGTTTGGGCTTGCAGTATGACTTTAACAAAAACTGGGGCGCCCGCGTGGTCGGCAGATATTCATACATCGGTTCAGGCTATACCAACAACTTCAAAGAAGTTACAGCCGGTTTGCAATATCGTTTCTAACTTATTGCCGCTTATCAAAACACCCTGTCAGCAAAATCCGGCAGGGTGTTATTTTGTTTGCGGTAAAAATATAATCAGCGTCCATCTTGGCTTTTAGTTATGGCTGCCATATTTATTTGTGACTGTTTAGCAGGAATTTCTTGAGACTGAGTTTGCGGAGTATTTGCCATAGTGTGCTGTTTTACCGATGCCATTGTTAAAAGACTTTTCATTTCCGGAGTTTGCGCATAGTCCATAGCATTTTTGCCTGTAATATCTTTTGCTTTCAGGTCTGCTCCGACCTCAATAAATGCTTTTGCGGCATCTGTATTGCCATAAAATGCAGCAGCCATGAGTGCTGTTCTGTTGTTAGCGTATTTAGCGTTAATATCTGCGCCTAAATCAACCAGTGCTTGAGCTTGTTCTTTGTTAGTTACGGAAAGAATTATGCTGGAAGCTTTTTGCGCTCTTATTGTCGGATCAGGTTCTTTGGCGATATTTTTAACATTGTCATTAAAAACAGTAGGCTGTACTAATTTGAAACTTTCATTATTAGCGTATTGGTAAGCTAATTTGCCTTGATTGTCTTGAGCATAGATATCAGCTCCGTGGTCAAGCAAGGTTTGGATAACTTCTTTGCTGCAGTTATTTTCAAAAGCATGAGCAAGTGCAGTTTTACCGTCTTTATCCCGGGCATTGATATCGGCACCGGCTTCCACTAACATCTTTGCTGCTTCAGCAGTTTTAACTGTCATTAGCGGAGTTGTTCCGTTATTATCAGCCGCGTTTACATTGGCGCCTTTTTCTATCCAGTGTTTTGTATAGTTATCAGGATAAGCAATTAGCAGCGTTGTTCCGCTCTGATCAGCAAAGTCAGCTGATATTTCGCCTTTATCAAGTCTGTTCTTGTTATGAGTAGCATATATCAGGTTTGCAGTGTCATAATTTGAGGCAATTTGGCTGACATCTTTGCCTTCTTTATTTTGAATATAGATACTGGCACCGTTTTCAATTAAAGGTTTTACAATATCCAATCTGTTAGCATTTGCCATTAAAGCAGTGTTTCCATTATTGTCCTGGATGTCAAAATTTGCACCTTTTTCTTTTAAATAACCAAGTTCTTGACTGTTTTTAGCTGAAAAAACAGGAGTTGTGCCATCTGCGTTTGGGGTATTTATGTCTGCGCCGTTTGCAACAAAAGCATCAATAATTTGTTTTTTCTGTTCCAGTGGAATATAAGCATTCATAACAGTCTGAATAACCGATTTATCACCAATCAAATCATTTATTTTAGCGCCGTCTTTAATAGCTTCTTTTATCTCAAAGTCTAATTTTGCAGCAATACTGTCAAATTTTTTTACTTCGCCGTTGCCTAAAGACTTATAAACATTTTGGCCGCCGTTGGCGTAGTTCCTTATAAGATTTGCAAATACTTCATTACTCATTGCTTTTCTCCAAATTCTTTATTATTTTTAATGTACAACTTTTGAAAATTTTGTCAATAAGTTTCAGAAAGCCGGTTGGAAAAAGCTAAGCAGTAATATCTATCGGCGCTACTTGTTTGGGTTATACGGATCGTTGTCATCGGCCAGCAAGTCTTCTACGGAGATATTTTTCTTTTCCGGCGTGTCTGTATTGTCTTTTAAAATATCCAAATCTGCCATTTCCGAAGCAAAATTGTCGTTGAAAATATCATCAAGCTTTACATTGCTTTCTTCATTCGGTAAATCCAACGAAACCGGCTCTTCATCCTGTATATCCAAAGAAATCGGTTCATCGTTGAATGGCGCCGGATTTTCAACAGCATCCTTAAAATGCTCAGGCGATGGATTAAACGGGTCGCTGGCTTCAATAGAAAAACTGTCGGCAGCGTTATTTTCCGGTTTGGCAATGGTGCTGTCTGCTGTTTCGTTTTCGGATGTTTCTACCGGAATATCTAAAGAAGCAAAATCAAACGGCTCATTTGCGGCTGCGGCCGGAGTTTGAAGCGGCTGGCTGTCCGGAGCAGCAGCATATTCCTGTTCGGCATTTTCAACTTCGGCAGACAATGGAATATTCCAAGGCTCTTTATTTTCTTGCACGGCTGTTTCTGTGTCAGCCAGATTTTCAATGGCTGTTTCGCTTTGCTGCTCAGTAGCGTCAACGGCTTGTGGTGTAAACGTTTCAGTTTGTTCCGGAGTTGAAAGCAAATTATCAATACGCTGTTCATTTTCTTGCAGAACATCGGTATCTGCCGTTATTTCTTCCGGTGCGTTTTCGGCTTTTTCTTCTTCATTTTCTTGAATATCTTTGAAATGCTGCTCATAAAAATCAGCAACAGACTGCGGGGCAGGCTGGTTTATATCTTCTTCCGGAATAATCTCTTCCGCCGGAGTGTCCTTTATTTCCGGCTGCCGGAGATTCTCCAGGGCATTTTCATTTTTAGCAATCAGAATTTTTTGCAGCAGTTCTTTGATTTCATTATCAATATTGGTATGGCTTTGAATGCTGGCGGTTACGTTTTTGCTGATTTGATTTACTACATCCAGCAGGCGTCCGTTTAAGTCATTCAAATCTGAACTGAGGCGGGAAACCGTGGCGACCAAAACATCAAAATTACCGCTGTGGCCGGCGTTGCGCTGATTCTCTTTGGCATTTTCGGTTTTGATGCTGTCAACATACTGTGAGATTTCTCCGCAGATGTTTGTCAGCTGCTCTAAAGAGTTTTGAAAGTTGGCGCCGCTGACTTCCGAATTACTGCTTAAGGTATTTAAGTTGTTGGAAATTTCTTTGAAATGTCTGTCCAGCAGCTGATTAGTCATATTGCTGAAAGAAGCGATTTTTACCAGCAAATCGGCAATGTTTGTTTTTTCGGAGCCATTGCTTAAATCCGAGCTTTTCAGCAGCTTTACCAAATCGCTTTCGGTGTTTTTGCTTTGGTAAACATCAAACAAAATAAAGAGCAGGGCAAAAGTTACGGCAGAAATTAAAAATACTATCAGTGCCATATTGGCCGTAAATAAATTTTCGGTATCTTTAGTGGTTTGATATTGATATGTGTAGTATAAAAATGCACCGAAAACGGCAGCGGTAAGCGCTCCGCTAAAAATCTTAATCAGGGCTGCAGCAAATTTCATCTGTTTTCTCCTTAAAATCAGCCGATATTTTACTTTATTTAAAATACTAAAGCAAACCTGACAAAAACGCAAGGTTTGCTTTATATTTCTTAACAGGGCTGTTTAAATTGTCTGCTCGCGGGTTTTGTGCAGTTCCAAATGCGGAAAATCTTCTTTGATTTTGCCTAAATGCCAAGCATTGCGGGCTAAAAATACTTTTTCGCCGTCATAGTCATCGGCAATATTCATCTGATTAGTGTTATAGAATTTTTCCAATTCCGCTTTATCAGAGCTGCTGACCCAGCGTGCCGTATAATATTGTGTCGGTTCAAAAATCACGTCGATATTAAATTCCGTGCGCAGACGGTCGGCAATCACTTCAAACTGCAGCACGCCGACCACGCCGACAATATATTCCGAACCGACAATCGGCTTGAAAATGCTGGCGCCGCCTTCTTCAGCTATTTGTTGAAGTGCGTTTGCTAAGTGTTTGGATTTTAACGGGTCTTTAGCGCGGACAGATTTCAAAAGTTCCGGCGCAAAACTCGGAATACCGGTGTAATGCAGCTTTTCGCCCTCGGTTAAGGTGTCGCCGATACGCAGCTGTCCGTGGTTCGGAATACCGATAATGTCGCCGGCGTAAGCGTCTTCGGCCAGTTCACGTTCCTGTGCCAAAAACATAACCGGAGTCGGTACTTTAATGTCTTTGCCGGTGCGGACTTGCAAAAGGCTCATGCCGCGTTTGAAGTGTCCGGAGCAAATACGCATAAAGGCAATGCGGTCGCGGTGTTTCGGGTCCATATTGGCTTGAATTTTGAAGACAAAGCCGGTAACTTTCTTTTCGTCAGCATTAACCACGCGTTCAGCGCTTGGCTGCGGGCGAGGGGTCGGGGCAAACTCATGCAGGCCGTTCAGCACTTCGCGTACGCCGAAATTGTTGACGGCGCTGCCGAAAAACACCGGAGTTAAAGCGCCGGCCAGATACAGTTCCAAGTCAAACGCCGGGCATAATTCCCGCACCATTTCCACATCTTCGCGCAGCTTCTTGACGGCATACGCCGGCAAAAGCTCATCAAGCTTCGGGTCGTCCAAGCCCTTGCAGGTTTCAATAGTATCGTTAATCAGCGACTTGCTGCCGTTTTTGTTCATCAAAATCAGCTGGTCGTTAATCAAGTCATAGCAGCCTAAAAAGTCTTTGCCGCTGCCAATCGGCCAGCTCGCCGGAGTAACGTCTAAAGCCAAGGTCTTTTCAATATCGTCCAGTAGTTCAAACGGGTCAAGGCCTTCGCGGTCTAATTTGTTAATAAAAGTAATAATCGGAATGTTGCGCAAACGGCATACTTCAAACAGTTTTTTAGTCTGAGTTTCAATACCTTTTGCCGAATCTAACACCATCACGGCCGAATCAACGGCTGTCAGAACCCTATAGGTGTCTTCCGAAAAGTCTTCGTGCCCCGGAGTATCCAGCAAATTGAAAGTTATGCCGTTATAATCAAAGTTCATCACGGATGAAGCCACGGAAATACCGCGTTCCTGCTCAACTTTCATCCAGTCGGAGTGAGCATGGCGGTTTTCGCCGCGGGCTTTGACGGCTCCGGCTTGCTGAATGGCGCCGCCAAACAGCAGCAGTTTTTCGGTTAAGGTGGTTTTACCGGCATCCGGATGTGAAATTATGGCAAAAGTTTTGCGCTTATTGACAATTTGTTCAGGCATATTTTCCTCTATACTTATTTTATTAGAGCTTGTTATAAACAAAATTTGCCGATTTGCAAGATTTTTGTGGGTTAAGTGTTAAAAATTGCTTGATTTATAAAAAGTTTTATGTTCTAATCCGCCGTAATTGGGAAAGGTATTCCCAGCGCGGGTATGGTGAAATTGGTAGACACGCCAGACTTAGGATCTGGTGCCGCGAGGCTTAAGAGTTCGAGTCTCTTTACCCGCACCATCTTTTTTTGATGGTGATTGAGTAATAACAATTTTATTTTAGAGAAAATCACAATGAACGTAAAAGAAGAAAAAGCAAAAGGTTTGAATAAAAAGTATAATGTTACTTTGGCTGCTGCCGATTTTGCCACTGCCGTTGATAAAAAACTGGAACAGGTTGCCAAAAAAATTAAACTTCCGGGTTTCAGAGCCGGCCATGCACCAAAAGCTATGATTGATAAACAATACCGTCCAAGCGTTTTGGGCGAAGTTTTGGACGATATGATCCGCGATGCTGTTAATGAAGTTATTTCCAGCAACAAATTGCGTCCGGCCGTAACTCCTGATATCAAAATCGAAAAGTTTGAAGACGGCAAAGACGTTGAATTTACGGTTGAAGTAGAAGTTTTGCCTGAAATTAAAGTAGGTGATTTTTCTAAAATTACTTTGAACAAATATGTTGCTAAAGTTCCGGCCGAAGAAATTGAAAAGGCTGTTAAATATATGACAGATTCCCGCCGCGATTCCGCAAAAGTGGAAGAAGACAGAGCTACCAAAAAAGGCGATATCGCCGTTATTGACTTTGTCGGCTCTATTGACGGCGTTGAGTTCCAAGGCGGCAAAGGCAATTCTTATCCGCTGGAATTGGGTTCTAACTCTTTTATTCCGGGCTATGAAGACCAGTTAATCGGTAAAAAAGCCGGCGAAACAGTAGAAGTTAAAACTACATTCCCTGCTGATTATCATGCTAAAGACCTGGCCGGCAAAGAAGCTTTGTTTGTTACCACAATCAAAGAAATCCGCGAATATAAACCGGTAGAACTGAATGATGAATTTGCAAAATCTATGGGCGCCAAAGATGTGGCTGATTTGAAATCTAAAATTGAAGCCCGTATTTTGGAAGACTACAATGCAACTTCACGCATTAAATTGAAACGCGACTTGCTGGATGCTTTGGATAAAGAATACAGCTTTGAAGTTCCGCAAAAATTGATTGATGCCGAATATGCTGCTATTGAAAAGCAATATCAAGACGCAAAAGCTAAAAATCAGCTGGATGAAAGCGAAAAAGCCCGCGATGAAAAAGACATTTTGGCAGAATACAAAGAAATTGCTCTGCGCCGCGTTAAATTGGGCTTGCTGCTTTCT
Source organism: uncultured Eubacteriales bacterium (assembly GCA_963632615.1). Lineage (GTDB taxonomy): Bacteria > Pseudomonadota > Alphaproteobacteria > RF32 > CAG-239 > RUG410. Next base: position 3,803 of record CAVGVF010000043.1, on the reverse strand, counting down.
GAAATCGGTGCCGATGCTAAATTGCAGCTGTCTGCCGATGATGTAAACAAGGCTATTATGAATGAAGCTAAGCGTTATCCTGGACAAGAAAAAATGGTTTTGGAATACTATGTAAAGAATAAAGATGCCGTTGAAGCATTGAAAGCTCCTGCATACGAAGAAAAAATCGTTGATTATGTTTTGGAAAAAGCCAATGTTGCAGACAAAGAAGTTTCAGTTGAAGAACTGTATGACTTTAGCGATGCATCAGCTAAAAAAGAAAAGAAAGCTAAAAAATCTGCTTAATATTTTCCGATTCGGATTTAATATTTAAGCTGAATTTCAGCGAAAAACTTATAAAAACCGCCTTGTCTGAGGCGGTTTTTTACTGTAAAACTCGGAAAGTTTGAAGTATTAGTTCTAAGGCAGCAGCTTATCTAACAGCCTGTCAAACATATCTTTCAAAGCATAGGCCATACCGCTAAGCAGCGGCAATAGAAAAATCAACCTTGCCGCAGAATAATGGCTGCGTAAATCGTTTGTCGCAAAGATGAACAGTAAAAATCCCAGCCAAAGCAGTGCTTGTATGCTGTTTGTGTGAATACTTTTGCCGATGATCCTTTCATCTTTAACCGGTTTGAAATTCAATATAGGTAAATTTTCTTCAAGAGAATCAAAAGTTTGATATATCACAAAGGATATAAAAATTAAATTAGACAGCATATAACATCTGAACGGCCAAAGCTTTTTATACATTTCAATAGTGTTGCGTGTGATAGTTTCAAGTTTCATTTTTGATTTTATATTTCCTCTTTAGGTTGTGTTTGTATTTAAATTATACTATGTAAAATAAAAAGGCAAGAGAATATTATATATTTTTCGGCAAAAGGTGTTAAAAAACAGCTTGACAATAGATGTATTAAATTTATTATAAAAACAATTAAAAAGGGATAATGCGATGAAAAAGTTTGTACTGATTTTGGCGGTGCTGTTTGTGTGTGGCAATGATGCAAGGGCTGATATTTGCTATGATATTGATGAACAAACATCGGCTAAAGCTGTTAAAATCATTCAGCAGCAACGAGAAATATATGAGTATTGTTCTCTTTGTGATGAAGCAAAACCGGCAGTGATTTCTGTTCAGAACGTTGTTAAAGGAAGTCCTGTATCAGTGAATAATAAGGAACTTGATTTGGCTCATACTTATTACAAAAATAATGGAAAATTTATAAATTTAGGAGTTGCATCAGGCTGTATCAAAGCCGGAGAATACAATATTGCGGCAGAGCTGACAGATTTGCCGACTAAACAGCCTGTTGAAACAGATTATCATCAAATAAGCCGGCAGCAGGCGCAGGATATTTTTGATAAATGCAGTAATACGGCAAAAAGTGAAAAATCCTCAATACCGGAAATTGAAAAACAGAATCAGAAAATAGTTGATTGTTTGGCAGAAGCTATCAAAACAGAAATTAAAAAGGGATTTAACCATAACCAGCAAGCTCAAATGCTGAAGTATTTAGAACAAGTTCATAAGTCTGTGTTTAATTTTTATTACGGAATATCAGCAGAAAGCAAATATTGCAGCGGAGAGTGCAGAATAATGCCAAGTATTCAGCCTTATGCCGAAGAGGGAAAAGTTTTGTCAGATATGCTGGAACGTCTGATTTATATGAATAATGTGAAAGACGGATACTAGTCCGAGATTTTTAATCCAACGCATTTTTCATAGTCCTTTACCGTATTTTTAGGAAAATATTTTTCGGAATAAGTATTGCTGGTCAGACAATGCAGTTTATTATTTTCTAGTAGGCAATTCATTTTAGCTGAATATTGTGAGCCTCGAGAATCCTGAACTAGACAAGAACATTTTTCGCATTCATTTATATCTACGGTTTTATAATATGTTCCGCATAGTTCGGTTCTATATTCATTATTTTTATAAAGACTTAAAAGATATTCTTCATTATTGTTTATATAACATTTTATGGTTTTCAGGTTTGCATTATTTTCTGTTTCGCAAAAGAAACGCAGATTTTCCGTTTGTTTAGTTTGATTATCCGTAATTGTCCCGGAACATCCAGCTGTGCTGCAATCATCTTCAGAATGCAAAGGATTAAGCAGCCAGAAAACATTTACTGACAAAGAATACTGTTTATGAGTTCCTGTATATTCACTTTTCAATTCTGAATTATTTTGACTTAAAATATTGTCTTGTTTCAGAATGAACGGACCGCAGGGCCAATCTTGCGGTAAAGCATAAGCTTTGCCGCAAAATATAATCGCTAATAAAATAATCAGACTATTTTTCATAATTAACATTTTTATCTCTTATAAATTGTATTTATATTTAAATTATCATAGATATAATAAAAAGGCAAGAGAATATTATATATACAGAATTAAAGGTTTATATTTTGAAGGATGCTTAAATATAGAAGAGATAATATACAAAGAGGGGCAACAAGACGATGCTTCAAAACATCATTACTGTGTTACCCCTCCCGATGGCTATGCTACCAAGGATTGATTGTAGCAGCCATACGTCTAGCCCAGTCGTTACGCTCCGGCTGAACATCAGGAATGATTACTCATAAAGTTCTCTGCCATTTCTTTAATAATAGGAAAAGTGTATTTGTAGTAATATAAAATTACAAGCGCTTCTATAAATATCATTGGAAGTACTATATATTTTAATAGCGTAGCCTCATTATCAGCTCGTTCGCTCCATTTAATTTTAATGACTTTTTCTAAAAAAAGTTTATCTCCATAAAAGAAATATAGGTCAAATAAGAATAAAATAGGAAAAAAAGATACATTTTCGTCAAAATGTAATGTCATAATAATGATAGCACCTGTAGCCGTAAAAATCGTCAAAATTCCATTTATTGCCTTTAATGCCGATATTTTAATTTTTTCAATTTGTATCTTTTTTTCCATATTTATTTCCTTTTATTATATTCTACTTTTCATCTTCTTCATTATTATAAAACAAATTTTTAGTTTTGTCAGCAGCATAATTTATTCCTTGTTGAGTAACTTTATTATTTAGGAATTTTTTCACTAATTTACCGATTCCACGAGAGAATTTTAATGCCTTTGCTTTATAGCCTGCAGTATTTACTGCTCCGTTAGTAGCAAGGTTTGCAAGAAAATCTTTCCAATCTTCAGCATAACCAAAGGAAGCGACAAAAGTATCTGAAATAGCATTAAATAATGCAGGGTTAGATACTTTTAGGTAAGTTAAAACGCTTTCAGGACAACGTATAAGTGCAGACATAGCCCCAATAAATTCAGCGGATTCATAAAGTATTGGATCTCTATCACGAAGTTTTTCTTGATATTGTCTAACAGCATCACGTCCCATTGTGTAATTATCTGCATTTGCAGTAACAGCAGCTGTTCCGGCTCCCATTAGTTCATCAAAATTTCCTAAGGTTGCTCCGCTTGACCAGGCTACACTACCTGTTTCTACGGCATCAGTAAAACATTGTGTTAATTGGTTTAGGCTATCTAAACAAGAAGGTTGTTGAGTTGATATTTGTTGAGATGTATTAACATTGCTAACAGGTTGACTGTTAGTTGGAACAATAGTTGTAGATTGCTCACTGTTTTTTGGGTCAAGACAAACATTTTTACTGTTGTTCCAAGAAACAGGAGTCTGATTTTGATTTGCCGAAGCTGTATTCCACGGTGTCGCTGTTTGAGTTGGCAAAGTACTATTTTGCTGGCCGAGAGTATTGTTTTGTCCGATTGCCGTGGTATTCGGCTGGGCAAAAGTTTGCTTCTGCTGCGGAACTATAGCTATTGTGCCGGTGTTTTGG
>CAVGVF010000042.1:0-13818 GCA_963632615.1 uncultured Eubacteriales bacterium | reverse complement strand
ACGAAGTGAACTGTCCGGAGAATCCAGGAATATAATGGCAATATTATTAAATGCATTGGCCGCTATATATAAAGAATGTCAGACTTGCGGAACAGAAGACGGTGAAGGCTGCTCGATTATATTAAAATTGCAGTGAGTGACAAAATAATTATGCGCCTACAGTTGCGCCGATGGTTGCTTATGCGCTAATCTAATTTAGAACAGTTAATTTAGAATAGGGATTTTGAATAATATCCGTTTGTCGCATAATATTTATTATGTATAGTTTTAGGTATTAAAAAGCCAGAATTAACTAAATTAAGCTATGATTTTACAGCACGGACGCTTGGATAAGCTGCTGCGTGTACGGCTGTTGCGGATGCTTAAATATCTGCGTTATTACGCCTTGTTCAATAATTTTGCCATTTTTCATCACCATAATTCGGTGCGACATAGCTCGAATTGCATTCATATCATGCGAAATAAAAATATATGATATCTTATATTTTAGCTGCAGACTTTTCAAAAGTTCCACAATCTGAGCTTGCACAGTCACATCCAGCGCCGATGTCGGCTCGTCTAAAATAATTATTTTAGGATTTAAAATCAAAGCCCGCGCCAAAGCAATTCTTTGCCGCTGCCCGCCGGAAAATTCATGCGGATATTTATCCATAATAGTTTCATCAAGATTAACTTCATTCAGTATTTCTTTGATTTTATTTATTTTTTCGCTTTCTTTAAGCTGCTTGAAATGAACTGTTAAGCCTTCTTCTATAATTTGTTTAACGGTCATACGCGGATTTAAGGAATTGTACGGATCTTGAAAAACTATTTGCAAATCTTTGCTGAACTTTTGTAAAATATCATATTCCTTTCCGTTAAATATTTCAACATTTCCTTTATGTTTCAACAAGTTAATAACAGCTAAAGCCAAAGATGTTTTACCAGAGCCGGACTCGCCGACAATCCCCAAGGTTTCCCCTTGCCTTAAATCAAAACTAACTTTATCAACGGCCTTGAAATCGGCAATTACCCTGCCCCAAATATTTTTTTTACGAGGAAAAGAAACTTCTATATTATGAGCGCTGAGCACAATTTCAGAATCATTTTTTTGCTGTAAATTCAATAACAAATTAGAAGATATTAACTTTTTAGTATAATCAGTCTGCGGATTTTCAAAAACCTGCTTTGCTGTTCCGTATTCCAATAAATCGCCTCTGTACATAACTGCAATATGGTCGGCAATTTTATGAACCAAACGCAAATTATGGCTGATAAAAATAATTGACATATTCAGTTTGTTCTTTAATTCTAACAGCAAATCAATAATTTGTTCTTGAATTGTCACGTCCAGAGCCGTGGTCGGCTCATCGGCAATCAAAATCTGCGGATTGTTGGCAATCGCCATGGCTATCATAACTCTTTGCCGCTGCCCGCCGGAAAGCTCAAACGGATAAGCGTTTATTTTTTGCTCCGGTTCCGGAATTTTTACCAGCTGCAGCAGTTCCAATGTGCGTTTTTTAATTTGTTCTTTGCTTAAATTTTGATGTAATTCCAAACTTTCTGCTATTTGCGCGCCGATTTTATGCAGTGGATTCAACGATGACATCGGTTCTTGAAAAATAAAAGATATTTTATTGCCGCGAATTTGCTGAAAATCTTTGTCATTAAGGTCTATAAGCTCTTTTTGAGCAAAAACTATAGAAGATTCTTCGGAATGATAAGCCTTTGGATAAGGCAGCAAACCCAAAATTGACAATGCCGTTACAGATTTTCCCGAGCCGGATTCCCCGACAATTCCCAGAATTTCTCCCTGCTCTACTTTTAGACTTATGTTATTTACGGCGCAAAAATCCGTTTGGCTGCTTCGCTTAAAATATACTGATAAGTGTTTGATTTCTAAAATATTCATCAGCTGTTTTTCCTTGTATCAAACACATCGCGCACGCCTTCGCCGATAAATATCAGCATAGAAAGCAAGCCTGACAGCACCACAAAAATGCTGACGCCTATCCACGGCGCCTGCAAGTTGTCTTTGCCTTGGCGCACCAAATCTCCCAGCGACGGATATTCCTGCGGCAGGCCTAGTCCCAGAAAATCCAAGGCGCTCAAAGAAGTTATCGCTTCGGCCATAATAAACGGAATAAAAGTAATTGACGTAACCAGCGCATTGGGCAGAATATGCCTAAACATTATGCGGAAGCTGCCGACCCCGAGCACTTGAGCCGCTTTAACAAACTCAAAATTGCGCAGGCGCAAAAATTCGGCTCGCACCATTCCGGTTAATCCGGTCCACGAAAAAAGCAGCAAAATAACCAGCAGACTGCAAAAAGTCGGCAAAAACACACTGGCAATAATAATCAATATAAACAGCTGCGGCAAAGAATCCCAAATTTCAATAAACCTTTGCAGAACAATATCCGTTTTGCCGCCGAAATACCCCTGCACTGCTCCAACGAATATACCGATTGCTGATGAAATAAGCGTTAATAATATGGCAAAAATCAGCGACAGCCGGATACCGTATAAAATACGCGCCAGCACATCGCGCCCTTCTTCATCCGTCCCCAGCCAATGTTTTTTATCCGGAGCAGACGGAGTAGCACTATCCAAATAATAATCAACGGTATTAAATGAATATGGTATCGGAGGCATTATCATCCAGCCGTTCTGCTTGATATTGCTCTGGATCAAATTATCGCTGTAATCTGCCGCAGTCGGAAAATCTCCACCCCAAAAGGCATCGCTGTAATTATGGAAAATCGGGAAATACAATTCATTTTTATATTTTACTATCAACGGCTTATTATTAGCAATTAAACCAGAAAATAAAGACAGTATAAAAATTATGCCTAAGAGCCAGATTGAAATTAAAGCTCTTTTATTTTTTTTGAACACCTGTATTTTATTTTTCAGCTCCATTCTATAATCCGAATTCCTCAAAATCTGCTTCTGTATTTGGAGCCGCCTCATTTTCTGTTTCTGCGGCGCCAGTATTTGCTGCTTTTTCGCTTTTAGCAGCTTTTGTTTTTTCAGAAGCGGATTTTTCTATCCAAATTTGCTTTTTATCCTGATTAAAGGTCATCCAGCTTTCAAACCATTTTTCAAAATTTTTGCTGACATCATTAGATATTCCCGAAGCCAGCCGTCCCAGTTTTGAATCCAGGCCTTTTACAAATTTTTCGTGAACGCCCAAATTTATCTGCTTGCGACACTTGTTTTTACCGCTTAAAAATGACATCAGAAGTTCATTGGCGCTGCAAAAATGCCAATCTACCGGCTTTTGCAGCTTCTTATCATATATAGCCATGTTAATCGAGCGGTTAGCAATAAAATCATTGGTAAACACCGGTTCTTTGGTATTTTGAAAATTGTTCACGCCTGAGGTTCCCTGAATCACAATCGTGCTGTCTTCCAGCAAATTCTTTTGACGCAGCTCCTGTATAAAATATTCAAGCTCGCCGTACAAACAGCGCGTTTGCTGCAAATAGGCCTTTTGCCTCTGCTGTGTCAAATCATATTTTATCCAAGGCAGGCTGGCGATATCATACCATTCATCAGTCGGCTTAACCTGACAAAACTCATTATAAATATACATATTAGACGGCAAGTCTACAAACACAAAATAAGCTTGTTTACCCTTGTCTTCTTCAATGTTTTGCAAAAGCACATCAAAGGTTTTGATAGAATTTACCACATACAGGTTGCTGTAATCAATACCGACCATCGGCGCATTTTTCAAATCAACAAAATTAGAAACAAAGGCAAAAACCGATGACATATTATTCACAATCTGCATACTGGCCAGCCATTCCATCAGCAAAATATTTATTTTGGACAGCAAGGATAGCCGGATATCATAAATATTTACCGGCTGGTTAATTTTTTCCATACACCTGTCGACATTGATTTGATGATTTTTGTGACACATATCAAAATCGCGGGATTTATAAGCTGATACCAAATAGCCTTGATTTTGGAAATAATCATATAAACTGTTGTCTTTCAGATTGATAAACTCACGGCGGATATTATAAAAGCGCCAATATTCCGAGAGCAATCGGGTTTTCAAAATATGCGACTTGCTGGATTTTTCTGAATCCGGATTAAGCGAACGAACCATATTATATAAAAATTCATCTTCCGCCGTAAAAGCTTTGGGATAGACCGTAAAATTATTCTTTTGATAAAATCCCTGCATAATATTTTGAGTGCGGGTTGCTTCATTGGTGTGCAGCGTGGTTAAATAGGCATAAGAAGAAAGGTTTGGCAGCATAAAATAGATAAAACGCTTATTTTCGCCATCGCCGGCTTTGTTGGAGTTATAAGTTTCCAAAAATTCCGGCATATTGGTTTGATTTATATAGGCAGAATATACGTGCAAAAACAATACGCCGGAAGCCAGCATATATAAAAAGCGCACAAAAAGGCTGCCGTAATAAAATATGCCGTAACATATTATGGCAAAGCCGATGCCCAGCGCCGTATGCACCGGAATAGTCGTGCTGCCGATAGAAAAAAGCTGTTGCAGCATAGAAAATTGCCGATATAAAACAAAGACCAAGGCAAATGTAATAAACGAGGCCAGGCAGCATTTTATAACCGTTCTTTTGCGCAGCAAAAATATAACAGCCGAAGAAAAAACTAAAAAGCCAAGCAAAATATAAGAGATTTCCGGAATAGGGAAAATTGAGTCGCGGAAGACTTCAATATTTCCCGAACCGGAGAACAAAATAAAATCCGTTGACAATAAAAAGGCTATGTACAAAGCGATAATCGTATTTTCAATAAACGCTATTTTTTTAGGGTTTATCTGCAGCGGTTTACCTTGTCTGGAAAAACGCCCTTCCACATCATGTTTCAGCGGTGCAGCAGAATTCTGCACCACCGGAGCATCGGAATTTAAATCATTCATAAACATCAGTTATCTAACTTTTCTCTGACTAATTTATTGACAATAGCCGGATTGGCCTTGCCTTGCGACATTTTGAGCGTCTGTCCCACAAACCAGCCTGCCAAATTAGTTTTACCGTTTTTATAGGCTTCGACATTAGCCGGATTAGAAGCAATGACTTCATCAATAATCGCTTCAATAGCACCGGTGTCCGTAACCTGTTTCAATCCTTTTTCTTCTACGATTTTTTCAGGGTTTTCGCCGGTTTCGCTCATAATTTCGAACACATCTTTAGCGATTTTGCCTGAAATAACTTCTTTGCTGATAAGCTCTACCAGCTTGCCGAGATTTTCGGCTGAAACAGGACTGTGATGAATATCCAGTTTCTTCTTATTCAGCATAGCAAAAAAGTCGCTCATCATCCAGTTTGCCACTTTTTTGGCATCGTGGCCGGCAGCAGCTTTTTCAAAGAAATCGGCAACTTCTTTGTTTTCGCACAAAACAGCGGCATCGTACGGGGTCAAACCCATTGTTTCAACAAAACGCTGCTTTTTAGCATCCGGAAGCTCTACCATTTCTTTTTTGATTTGCTCAATATATTCATCGCTCAAAACCAACGGAGGCAAATCCGGTTCCGGAAAATAGCGGTAGTCATGAGCAAATTCTTTTTTGCGCATAACTTTAGTCTGACCGGTAGCCGGATCAAACTGACGGGTTTCCTGACAAATCTCGCCGCCGTTTTCATAAACTTCAACATGGCGTTTTGCTTCATTTTCAATAGCTTGCATAACAAATTTAACGCTGTTTACGTTTTTCATTTCGCAGCGGGTGCGCAGTTCGTCAGAACCGTACGGACGAACCGAAACATTTACATCGCAGCGCATAGAACCTTCATCCATATTGCCGTCGCAAGTTCCTAAATAACGCAGGATTGAACGCAGTTTACGCAAAAAGGCTCCGGCTTCTTCCGGCGCGCGGAAATCCGGCTTGGTCACGATTTCCATCAAGCCGACACCGGCGCGGTTAAGGTCTATAAAGCTTTTATGCGGGCTCAAATCATGAATGGACTTGCCGGCATCCTGCTCTATGTGCATACGCTCTATACCGATGTTTTTAGAGCTGCCGTCGCTCAAATCTATACGAATGCTGCCCTCGCCTACAATCGGAAAACGGAATTGCGTAATCTGGTAGCCGCTCGGCAAATCGGCATAAAAATAATTCTTGCGTGAAAATTCGGAATATTTATTGATTTTAGCATTTAAGCCCAAACCTGTTTTAACAGCTTGATGCACACATTGTTTATTCAATGTCGGCAGCATTCCCGGCATTCCGGCGTCCACAAAAGACACATTGACATTCGGATCATCACCGAACTCGGTGGAAGCACCGCTGAAAATTTTGGATTTTGAAATAATTTGGCAATGGATTTCCAAACCAACAATAACTTCCCATTTTCCTTTAGCTGTTTCGATAATATATTCTGCCATTTTATTTCCTTTCAAACTTTGCATCAGCTTCAATTTTAGCCGCAACATTGAAAATTGTGCCTTCGTCAAAAGGCTTGCCAATCAGCTGCATACCGTACGGCAGACCGTTTTTGGACAAGCCTATCGGCAGGCTGAGCGCCGGCAAGCCGGCCAAGTTTACCGAAACAGTAAACACATCGTTCAAATACATGTTAATCGGATTATTTTTCATACTCTCATCGCCGATTGGAAAAGCCGTAACCGGAGATGTCGGCGTCAAAATAATGTCGCATTGCTTAAAGGCGTTCATAAAGTCATCGTGAATTAAACGGCGCATTTTTTGAGCTTTAATGTAATAAGCATCATAATAGCCGGCAGATAAAACATAAGTGCCAATCATAATACGGCGCTTAACTTCGGTGCCGAAACCGGCCGTACGGGTATTGATATATAATTTATCCAAATTTTCGCCTTCTTTGCGCAAGCCGTAGCGGATGCCGTCATAACGCGCCAAGTTGGAAGAAGCTTCGGCCGGAGCCAAAACATAGTATGTCGCCAAAGCATATTTTGTATGCGGCAGAGAAATTTCCACAACTTCTGCGCCGCGGGCTTTCAGATATTCAGCAGCTTTATCCCAATAGGCGCAAACTTCTTCGTTTAAGCCTTCCGGACGGTATTCTTTCGGCAAACCGATTTTCAGCCCTTTGATATCTTTACCTAAAAAGCTTTCAAAATCAGGTACTTCTACGTCACAAGAAGTTGAATCTTTAGTGTCAAAACCAGCCATGCTTTTCAGCAAAATTGCACAGTCGCGCACATCTTTGGCTATCGGGCCGGCTTGGTCTAATGAAGAAGCAAAAGCCACAATGCCGTAACGAGAGCAGCGCCCGTAAGTCGGTTTTATACCGGTGCAGCCGCAAAAAGCAGCCGGTTCGCGGATAGAACCGCCGGTATCGGTTGCCGTAGCGCCGGCGCACATATCAGCAGCCACAGCCGCAGCCGAACCGCCGGATGATCCGCCCGGAACTAAATCTGCATCTTTGCTCCACGGATTGATAACCGGACCGAAACAGCTGGTTTCATTGCTGCCGCCCATAGCAAATTCATCCATATTCAGTTTGCCCAAAAAAACAGCGCCGTCATTCAGCAGCTGAGATGTTACCGTTGATTCATACGGCGGGACAAAATTATCTAAAATATGCGAGCAGGCGGTGGTGCGGATACCTTTGGTGCAAAACAAATCCTTAACGCCGAGAGGGATGCCTTCCAAAGCACGGTTTGTGCCGGCGGCATAGCGTTCATCAGCGGTTTTTGCCTGTTCTAAAGCCTTGTCACCGCATTCGGTCACATAAGCATTATAGCGCTTGCCTTCCTGCATATTTTCTAAATAAGCTTCGGTTAATTCCACAGAGCTGAATTTTTTGCTTTTCAAACCGTCTAAAGTTTCATGAATTGTTAATTTTGTAATTTCTTTCATCATTTTTACTCCACAACTTTCGGCACGGCAAAATAGTCATATTCCTGATCCGGCGCATTAGCCAAAACAGCTTCCTGACAGCCTCCTTCGGTTATCTCATCGTCACGCAGGCGCAATGTAGTGTCATTAACCGATATCAGCGGCTCCACATTATCTGTATTGACTTCATTAAGTTCTTCTATCCAACTCAAAATTTTGTTAAATTCTTCTTTAGTTGCTTCAATTTTGTCATCTTCAACCTTCAATCTGGAGAGAAAAGCCACTCTCTTGACGGTTTCATTATCTATGGCCATAGTTTTTACCTCTTTTACATATCTATTTTTATTGGTAGCATTACAGTATCATATTGTAAGCGTTTGAAAAGCTTTAAATTCGTGATATCAACACCGCTTTGCTCAATCAGCTGTTCGGCTTTGATACTGCCGGTGTTGGATATTAAATTGCCGATTTTTTCGCTCAAAGTTTTAGCTTTAGGATAACTTATTATTCTAATATTTTGATTTTCTTTAATTTTTCCTAATTCAATAGCTTTGGAAAGAGCATCCAGATATCCGCCCATAGCATCAACCAGCCCCAAATTCAAAGCCTGCCTACCCGTCCAAACCCGGCCGCGGGCAATTTTATCCATCGGTTGCGTCAATTTACGGTTTTCGGAAACTTTTGCCGTAAAGTCTTGGTATACTTCATCAAGCGACTGATTAAATATCTTCTTTTCGGCGGCGCTGAATTTATGGTTAGGACTTAAAATTCCGGCATTATCGCCCAAAGTGACCTGCCCCCAGTTTATTTCAAGCTTTTTCCAGAGTTTTTCAAAAACCATCTTGCCTCCGAAAACCCCGATAGAACCGGTAATTGTCATCGGTTCGGCCACAATATAGTCTCCGGCCAGCGAGATAAAATAGCCGCCCGAAGCCGCGTATGACGACTGCGAGATAATCAGCGGAACTTTTGTTTCTTCTTTAAGCTGTTTCAAGGCAAAATAAATTTCATCCGCAGCATTATAGCTGCCGCCCGGACTGTCAAGACGCACTACAACAGCTTTCAGGTTCTTCAGATTTTTAATATTTTCAATATCTTCAACCGTGTCTTGACTGCTGATAACACTGTCGCGGCTTAAATTATCTTTGCTTTTGCCGTCAATAATTTCGCCGTTCAGGTTCAACACCGCCACTGTCGGTAAATTTCCCTCATTAGGCGACAGCGTAGCCGCGTAATCCTGCAAATTCACAAAATGTTCAGCGCCCTCCTCTTTCAGCTGTTTTTCCAGCTGCGGCAAATACATTGTGCCGTCTATCAGCCCCAGTTTCTGTCCTTTCTGAGCCGTCAAAGGCGCTTTATTGACAATATTTTCAAAAGTATCGGTCAATTTACGGTTTGCCTCAATATCTACTTTCAGCTCTGCCATTAAAGCCGAACCCAGAGATTTCATTTCTTCGGCGTATGTTTCAGACATTTTGGCCTCTGTCAGCGATGCCATGGCATTTTTATATTCATAGCGGGCATAAAATTCCGGCAAAACACCTATTTTATCCAGCAGATTTTTCAGAAACGGTACTTCTATGCTGACACCGGTCAAACCGATATAGGTATGCGGCTGCATATAGATTTTATCAAAAAACGAAGCCAGATAATATTCTATATTGCCGCGTCCGAAAGATCCGAACCCTTGGGAGAAAACCACCGTTTTTTTACCGGTTGACTTAAAAATCAATAAAGCCCGAGCCAAATCTTGAGCTTGCGCCGAAGTAAGCGAAAACGTATTTATCTTGGCGATTATGCCGCTAATGTTATCATCAGCGGCCGCAAATTCCACAGACTGCAGCAATTTAGAAAATGTTATCGGCGTTTCATCCATCAGTTCGGCTAAAATTCCCGAATCATCGCTTTCGGCAATCGGCTCGCTGAAATCAATAGTCAAATATGTGTTTTTTTCAATAGCCGGCGGATAGCTGCTGAGAATGCCCGTAACCACCAAACCTATCAGGCAAAGCACCGTCAATGCGCCGACAACCGTGCAAAAAGAATGCAAAAATCCTTTTAATTTCAGCAAAAAAGCCTTCATTTTTATTTCTCCGTTTTTTCTGCCATCATTTTAGCAACATACGGATATTTTTTGACGGCTTCGGCATTCAATTCTGCACATTTATTTTCGATAAGCGTCTGCAATTCCGTCATAAATTCTTCTTTAGTTTTGCCTTTGGCGCTGATTGGCGGCAAAAATTCAAACACCGCAGTGCCCGGATAGCGCAAAAAAGAATTTTTCGCCCAAAACAGTCCGGTATTAACAGCCACCGGCACAATCGGCAAATCTAAATTTTCGCCCAAAAAGAAAATTCCGGACTTATAGCCTTTGGTCGACCCCGGCTTGCAGCGGGTTCCTTCCGGAAAAATCACAACCGGACGGCCGGCATCGGTTTTCTTTTTAACCTCGGTCAGCATGTGTTTCATAGCGCTGGCACCGCCTTTGCGGTTGACCGGAATCATTCCGTAAAAATACTGCGACCAGCCGAAAAACGGCAAGAATATCAATTCGCGTTTCAAAATATAGGTGGTGGTCGGAGAAAACTGCGTAAATGAATAGGTTTCAAGCGCAGATTCATGCTTGCAGGCATAGAGCACATCATGATGGCGGATATTTTCAGCCCCGCGCAGCTCCAATTTTATACCGCCTAAAAAGCGCACCCAGAACAAAGCTATCGGCATAATCATTCTGTCCCAGTAAAATATGGTGGCTTTTTGCGGCAGCAAAGCCAGCGGCAGCTGAATTATACAGCCGATGCCCAAAGTTCCGAAAAAGAAAATATTAGTCAATAAAGAACGAATAAACAGCATGTTGTTTTCTCCTTAATAAATATGCAGATGCCGTCCGACATAGACAATTAAAAACTTGTTATATTCCATCAGCAGCAAACGAAAAGTTCCCCAGCTTTTCCACCACTTTAGATTAACATTCGGCGAATAAATCGGATTTAGGATAACCTTTAAATCATTTTCCGCGGTCACATAAATTATAAACTCCTGCAAACTGCGCGGAATATGATAGCTGGAAGTTACCAGCCTAATGGATTTTATGTCATTTTTTTTAATCCATTCTTCGGTTTCTATGGCGTTTTCAATCGTATTTTTAGCTTTGCGCCCCAATTCTATTTTATTTTCATCATCCGCCGTAATTTCAGCCTGCTTTTCTATTTGGCTGATACTGATGTTTTCCGGCACTCCGGAAATAAACAGCCTATCCGCCAGATTATCATTTAACAGCTTGATGCCTTCCGAAATCCGGTTGCGGCCTCCGGTCAATACAATAATGGCATCGGTCTTGGTGGTTTTATCAATATCATAAGAATTTATATAATGCGCAAAGTAAACAAAACCCAAGCACCATGCCGTAAAGGCGCTTCCCAGTCCATACAAAAGCCAGCGTTTCATTAAATCATTTTCTCCAAAGTTTTGCGGACAGTCACATACGATGTGCCCATTGCGTATAAGGATGAAAACAGCGGCGTTACCATTATCAGACTCCAAGCCATGGTAGAAAGCTGCGCCCCTTTAATAAGTCCGCTGCCGGTAGAAATTCCGTATTTAGCCACCAAAATAATGCACGGCACAGCGGCCATCAAGCCGATAATTCCCGAGAAGAAGCCGATTTTAGCAAAATTTTTGGCATATTGGCGGGCTATATAATCATCTTTAGCGCCGATAATGTGCAAAATTTCTATAGTATTCAGATTTATTCCTAAGCTGGTGCGTGTGGAATAATAAATAGAAAATGCACAGATAGCAATAACCATAAACAATACGGATAAAGCCATATTTTTGAGCGATGTGGCAAACTTTATCAGCCGGTTGAGCCATAAACGATGATTATCAACCGAAGCATTTTCCGAAACTTGGCGCAGCCCGCGCGTTACCTCATCATAATTTAACTCGGCGTTTGGCTTAAGCTTTACATCCAAAAGCACGGGAATCGGCAAAGATGAGATATCAACTTTATCGCCCAGCCAAGGTGTCATAAGCTTTTCTACGGTTTGCGCATCCAAGGCCTTAACGCTTTCAACCGCCGACAAATTTTCGACATACTGCAATACCCTGTTTTGCTGTTCCAAAGTTTTTTCGGCATCTATGTGCTTGTTTTCATCTTCCACCGGAATAATCTGCACCGTAACCGAGCCCATAATATCTTTTTCCCAGCTGTCAGCCATGGCGTTGATTGCCATCACAATCGCCAGCACCACAATAAAAAGATACATATATATAGAAGTCAGAACATACATAAAAACCGAGGTATCGTCATCTTCGGCGTTTATCTCGCTGCGGCGGCCCGTAACCAAATCACTTTTCATATATTTTTCTCCAATCAAACTCTGCCCAATGCCGGATACAGTTTTGCCGAACCGTTGTTCAGCACAATACGCGGATAATTATAGCTGGAAGTCAGCTGTTCATTGTGAGTTGCCAGCACAACCGTCGTGCCGACTTTATTTAGCTCTACAAACAAGCGCATCAGTTTTCCGGCAATATCCGAATCCACGCTTCCGGTCGGCTCGTCGGCAAACAAAATTTCCGGACGGTTTATCACGGCCCGGGCAATGGCGACACGCTGCTTTTCTCCGCCGGAAAGCGAAGCGCAGACTTTATAAATGCTTTTATGCAGCTCTACCCATTGCAGCAGCTCCGTCACGCGTTTATAAATTTCCTTTTCGCCCATACCGCGCACTCTGAGCGGCAAAGCAATGTTATCAAACACGCTCAAATGCTCCAGCAGGCGGAAGTCTTGAAAAACCACGCCGATTTTCTGTCTGAGCTCCGCCAAGGTATCGCGGTTAGAAAAATTTATATTATTGCCAAACACTTTCAAAACGCCTTTATGCGGCTTTTTTACCAAATAAAGCATATTCAGCAGGGTTGTTTTGCCGGCGCCGCTTTTCCCCGTTACAAACGTAAAAGAACCGGGAAGCAAAGAAAAGTAGATGTTTTGCAAAACATCTTCATTGCGTTCGTAGCCGACGGAAACATTCTGCAAATCGATAATCGGCTGTTTTATAACTGATTGGTTGTTTTCCATCCTATTCCTCCAATTTGAATAAAGAATATATCAATTATCCATTTAATAAAATACTTTTTTTCTTTTATTCTGCAGATTTTTAGAATATAGTGCAAAAAAAAGAGGTTAGTATGTTAATAAGTTGTCCAAAATGTAATGCCGTATATCAGATTCCGGACGGCAAAATTCCGGCTGAGGGTAAAAAATTTAAATGCGCCGAATGCGGCGAAGTGTGGACCGTGCGTCCGCAAGACGTAAAAGGAGTTAAGACCGAAGAAAAAGCTGCGCCGGCGCCGGTACCGTCATCGGCATCCGTGGCTGCCGCCGCTTCACTGCCGAAAGCAGAAAGCAGCAGCCCGCAGGTTAAGCCGCAGATTATCAGCCCGCAAACGGCTCAGAACAGCGATGTTGAAAATATGTTCAACCGCCTGTCGCAAGACACAAAAGGCTTGTTTAACAACAATTCTTCTTCCGACACCAGAGCCGAAAGATGGAAGCGCCGCCTTATTATGTTCTTTTCGCCGTTTATGGTAAATTGCTGCCTATTGATATTGATTTTTGCTTTTACCATTTACATTGGCTACACCAACCGCTTTTATTTGGTTTCTAATATTCCGCAGCTGGAAAACTTTTATAAAAAGATGGGCATTCACAGTTTGCTGAAAGGTCGCGGACTGGTGTTTCAAAACGTGCAGAGCCGCTATGTGGAACGCCAAGGCAAGTTTTTTGTGGAAGTATCCGGCTTGATTTATAATGAAAGCGATATGAAATCGCTGGTACTGCCGATTAAAGCCGAGCTTTATAATACCGAAGGCGAAAAACTTTCCGAAACCATAAAAGTGCTGACCCTGGACAGACTGGAACCTAACTTCAGCGCCGTATTCCGTATTTTGCTGCCGGATACGGGTTTGGAAGACAAAATAATCAATTTAAGTTTTGATGAAAATGCAGATATTTAAGG
>CAVGVF010000041.1:0-13882 GCA_963632615.1 uncultured Eubacteriales bacterium | reverse complement strand
TGCTCATACCGACTTTGTTTTTGCGGTGGCCGGAGAAGAATACGGAGTATGGCTGTGCCTGATTATTATTGCGCTGTTTTCGGTAATTGTTATCAGAACTTTGCGTCAGTCTATTAAAGAAAGCAATTTGTTTGTGATGTATGCTGAAGTCGGTTTGGCCGCATCGCTGGGCTTGCAGGCATTTGTAAATATGGCGTCCTCGCTGCATATTATTCCGACCAAAGGCATGACTTTGCCGTTTATATCCTACGGCGGCTCATCACTTTTGGGCACGGCCATAGAAATAGGCATGCTGCTGGCTATCACGCGTAAAAACACCGCATCAGAAGATAAGGATTTATACTGATGACAGAATATCTGCAGAATCTTCCTCAAGTTGAAGGTGTTTATAAATTTAATGAGCCTTTGAAAAAATATACCTGGCTGAATGTCGGCGGACCGGCTGAGGTAATGTTTTTTCCGAAAAATGCGGAGGATTTGCAGAATTTTTTACGGCAAAAGCCGCAAAATCTGCCGGTTTTTATTTTGGGCAGCGGTTCCAATCTGTTGGTTCGTGACGGCGGAATCAAGGGGGCTGTTATCAAATTGAGTTCTTCCGCTTTTGCCGAATGGAATATTTCCGGAGATTTATTGGGTTTGGGCTGCGGCTTCAAAAATGCGGCGCTGAAAAATATTTTGCTGCAAAATGAAATCGGCGGCTTGGAATTTATCTGCTCGATTCCGGGCAGTATCGGCGGTTTGGTTCGCTCTAACGCCGGATGTTTCGGCGGCGAGCTGTCGCAGGTTTTGCAAAAGGCCGAGGTAATTGACGGAGCAGGGCGGATATTTGAAGTTCCGGCTGCTGATTTCCATTTCGGTTATCGCCGCAGCGATTTTCCGCAAGATTGGATTGTTTTGCGGCTGTATTTAAAAATAACTCATTCTCCGCAAGCGCAGATTGCGGAAATTATTGCAAAAAATGCAAGCTATCGCCAAGAGCATCAGCCGCAAAATGTACGCACTGCCGGTTCGACTTTTAAGAATCCGGCTGACGCCCGTGCCTGGGAGCTGATTAAAAACGCCGGCGGCTGCAATCTGAAAATAGGCGGAGCGTCATTTGCCGAAAAACATTGTAATTTTATGCTGAATGACGGCACGGCAACAGCCGCCGATTTGGAAAATTTAGGCGAAACCGTCCGCCGGCTGGTAAAAGCCCAAACCGGTATTGAGCTGGAATGGGAAGTAAAATTGATAGGCGAAAAAAATGGGAACTGCTGAAAATAAAATCTATGCTCCGGTGCTGTGGCCGTACCGCCTGCTCGGAAATTTGCTCTTAATTGGTTCTATTTGGCTGCTGACATTCGGCGTGATAACCATACGGCATAATTTGGTCAGTAAACATATCGATTCGCTTTTGACTGAGCTTTATAACAAAACAGCCACTGTCGGCTGGGGTTTGGATGATGTCACTTTGGAAGGGCGCGAAAAAACTTCTAAAGACGATGTGCTGCACGTGATTGGTTTGCAGCGCGGCGACAATATTTTGGAAATAGACTTAAAGGCGGTGTGCGATAAGGTAAAAACTTTGCCTTGGGTTAAAGACGCCAGTGTCAGCCGCCGCTACTTTCCGAATATTATCCATATCAGCATCCGCGAGAAAAAAGTAAAATCAATTTGGCAGTACCAAAATGAGTTTTATCCGATTGATGAAGACGGTAAAATTATTGAAACAGACTATGTGCTGCAAAAAAATATTCTGCAGATTGTCGGCTTGGGTGCGCCGGAGCATATTAACGGCTTGCTGAAAATCATTGAGCAGGATAAGGATTTATTTTCTCGGGTAAAGGTTGCAAACTTTATATCGGGGCGGCGCTGGAATTTGATTTTTGACGATGTACTGAACGGCATAACGGTTAAGCTGCCGGAAGAAGATGTTGAAGAAGCGTGGAAAAAATTAGTTAAATTAGATAAAACCCGCGGTATTCTTAAACGTAAATTAACTTTCATTGATTTAAGATTAAAAAATAAGGTTATTGTGAAAATCAGTAACAAAAATGCAGATATGTAATTGTAAGTTAAGGATAATTTACCGTGAATCGTTCCACTGTTGCCGCTTTAGATATTGGTTCTTCCAAAGTTTGCTGTCTGATAGCCCATATCGGCAAAGACAAAAAAATAAATGTGGTCAGCTATGGCTACAATGCGTCAAAAGGGATAAAAAACGGTGTTATTACCGATATTAACCAAGCGACAATCTCTGTGTGCAATGCGGTTGAGGCCGCCGAGCAGATGGCCGGCGAACGCATTGACAGCGTGATTTTGAATGTTTCCGGCGACAAGACTTTCAGCCGGCTGTGCACAGCCTCTATTTCACTCAAAAAAAATCGTCCGATAAATGAAATGGATGTTGAAAAGGTTAAAAATAAAGTAAAAATCAATGTCGAAAATAACGAGCTGATACATTGTCTTTCTACCGGTTACCGTATTGACGGCGGCGAAGACATAAAAAATCCGCTGGATATATACGGCGAAGAGCTGTCTGCCGGTATTTTGCTGGGGATGTATCCGCATATTTTGTACCGCAATCTGCAGTCGGTGGTAGAAGCCGCGCATTTGGATATCGAAAAGAGGGTCTTTTCGGCGTTTGCTTCCGGAATGGCCTGTTTGGTTGAAGATGAACGCGAATATGGAGCGACAGTTATTGATATCGGCGGCGGCACCACCAGTATTGCTACTTTCAAAAACGGCGGGCCGGTAGCTTTTTCTACACTGCCGGTGGGCGGCATTAACATTACAAAAGACATTACTCAAGGTTTGACAACTTCGTTTGCTCATGCCGAAGATTTGAAAAACCGCCACGGCTGTGCTTTTTTAGTCAGTCACGATGAATATGAAAGCATCAATGTTTATCCGCTGGGCGAGGAAGATGACAGCTCTATCCGGCAGATGCACCGTTCGGATTTAATCAATATCATCGCGCCGCGCGTTGAAGAAATTTTTGAAATGGTGGCGCGCAAACTGGCGCAGCAGGGATTGCATAATCACAAAAATCATCGGGTGGTTTTGACCGGCGGCTGCAGTCAGCTTCCGGGAATCCGCGATGTTGCCGCCGTTATCTTGGATAAGCAGGTGCGCTTGGGCGGACCGCGCAATATTCAGGGCATACCGGAAATTATCAATAATCCGACTTTTTCAACGGCATTGGGTTTGCTGCTGTTGGCCACAACGTCTATGGAGCGTAAACCGCACAAGGTAATTAACAGCCCGAACGGCGATGGCGGAAAATTGATGAAAATTTTTAACTGGATACGTCAAAATTCTTAAAAATAGTAACAAAAACTTAATCTATTTCCATTATTTTATCCAATATAAGTAAAATTTTCTAATTGGGAGAATAACAGATGTCAATAAAATTGGGTGTTGCCGATACCACAGTATCACATTTGAAACCGCGTATTGCCGTAATCGGCGTTGGCGGCGGCGGCGGAAATGCCGTAAATAATATGATTGCCAAAAATTTGGAAGGCGTAGATTTTGTGGTAGCTAATACCGATGCCCAAGCGTTGGCGCATTCTTCGGCCAGCCGTAAGATTCAGCTGGGTTTGGAAATTACTCAGGGCCTTGGCGCCGGCGCCCGTCCGGAAATAGGCAAAATTGCCGCCGAAGAAGCTAAAGAAGAAATCGCCCGCGAATTAGAAGGCGTAAATATGGTGTTTATTACTGCCGGTATGGGCGGCGGCACTGGTTCCGGCGCTGCTCCGGTTGTGGCTCACATTGCCAAAGAAAAAGGCATTCTGACAGTCGGCGTTGTAACAAAGCCGTTTACCTTTGAGGGACGCAAGCGTATGGAAACAGCCGAAGGCGCTTTGGCTAATTTTACCAGCGAAGTTGACAGTATAATTGTTATTCCAAACCAAAATTTATTCCGTATTGCCGATAAAAAGACAACATTGGCCGAAGCCTTTTTGATGGCTGATGATGTGCTTTATTCCGGCGTGCGCTCAATTACCGACTTGATGATGATGCCGGGTTTGATTAACCTTGATTTTGCCGATGTTAAAAACATTATGCAGGATAAAGGCAAAGCCATTATGGGAACAGGCGAGGCCGAAGGCGATAACCGCGCTCAGGAAGCAGCTAAGCAGGCTTTGTCTAATCCTCTGCTGGACGATTGTTCTATGCACGGCGCTAAAGGCGTGCTGATTAACATTACCGGCGGCGATGACATTACCTTGATGGAAATTGATGAAGCGGCTTCTATTATCAAAGAAGAAGTTGATGATAATGCTAACATTATTTTCGGTTCAAGCTATGATGAAAATTTAGCCGGCAAAATCCGTGTTTCGATTGTGGTTACCGGTATTAACGACGGCAAGCCGCAGCCGGAAATTCAGCCGCGCACCAAAGAGCCGTCTTTGATTGATCAAAGCTATGATGATTCCAGCTTTGTTCCGACCGTTATGCCGGCCGTGGAATTGCCGGAAACCTCCGAGCCTGTTTCTTTGGATATTGAGGAAGATACAATTTCTCCGCTTGAAACTCCGGCCGAAGATGTTATTGCTGCATCAGATACAGAAAATTCTCTGGTTGATGATTTTGCCTCATTGGATAAATCGGATGAATTGCCGGAAGTTCCGCAGGGAACAGCTTTGTTCAATGCTATTATGAACAGTTCGGCCAACAAAACAGCCGATGCCGAAGCCGGCAATGAAGAGCTGAATGCTGCCGCAGCTAAAGACAATGACTTTTTCTTCAGCTCAACTTCTTTGCAGGATGTCAGCGAAAAAGATGAAGAACCTGTATTGTTCAAAGAACATGATTCCGATATTTTCAAAGATGTGAAACCGGCTGAAAGCGCTGCCGAAAATGATGAGAGCACCGAAGAAAGCAGCGATATCAAACCGACATTCATTGAACGCGTTATCGGTATCCGCAGTCGCAAAAAGAAAGAAGAAACAGAAGAATTGCCGGAAAATATTGTAAAATTTTCATCTGACGACAATAACGATGTTCCTGAACTTTCCAGCGATGAATTAGACATTCCGTCATTTTTGCGCCGCAAATAACTGGTCAAAATGAATTATGCGCCCCGCCTGAGCTATCTCCGGCGGGGTTTTAGTTTATTGTGCGTATTGCGCTTCATCAAGCATTATCATACACTCCACGGCATCGCCGTATGTGATTACAGCTTGTCTGCAGGTGTTGATGATTTTCGGTCTGTCAGCGCTTGTTGTCTGTACTGCGCACGAGTTTAAGATAAGCAGCGGGAATAGGATTGTTATAGCAATTATCTTTATTCTTTTGCGCCAAATCTCTGAGCTTGGAAATTTGTTTGTTTGCTTTTTGCTGAGCAGCATTGTATTCCTCCGTTTGTTTTTTCAGTTGATGTTGTTGCTGCAGCAGCATTTCATTTTGCTGTTGCAGTTTAAGATTGTTTTCTTGGCTTTTTTGCAAAGAAAAATGCTGCCAGAAAGCATAGCTTGCCAGCAGCATACATAATATTACTGTATACTTCATATTTTCTCCGTTAGTTGGCTGAAATGTAAATTTATGATATGAAAAAAGAGCGTATCAGCTTTTGAATACACTCCTGCATCATGCTGTTATTAAACACATTCGGGTAACCTGTGTCAAATATTAAAAAAAATATCAAGTTAAATCAATATGATAAAATATATGTTTTTTTTCTTTACATTTTTAGAAAATGAATCTATATTCTAACCATCTTATTATTTTTATGCTAATTTTTATAAATTATAAAAAGACAAAGAGTTAATTCACATGTTTAACAGTTAAAATTTTAGGATTATGAAAACTTTAGTTTTTATCAATGAGATTGAATTTTGATTTTCGGTGCTCGCTGATTTTTAGCAATGTTTAACAATTTAAAATTTACGACTATGTTGATTACGATTATTGTAAACGGTGTTTTAGTTTTTGCACTGTAACGGTTATTTGATTTTATCAAATTTTTTGGTTTGAATTGAACTCAGACTTTTGTCTTATATTAAAAAAACAGCACCTTGGTTTTATTTGCCACGTGCTGTTTTTTTGTGTTTTAAGCAATTATTCGGCTTTTGAATTTTCAGCAAAATGAAAACCGCGCAGCAGTTCGCCGATAGTCATCAGCTTTTTGCCTTGACGCTGAATTTGCGTGATATTCAAGGCGCCGTCAGCACAAGCAATCAGCAGGCTGTTATTGTCTTCTATAATCGTTCCGGCCGGTGCGTATTTTTCCGCTTTATGAGCTTCCAAAACCTTAAAGCGCTCTCCGCCGTATTCAAAAAACATTGCCGGATACGGATTAAACGCCCTGATTTTGCGGCATAAAACATCGGCTTTTTGGTTAAAATCCAGTTTGCATTCAGCTTTATCTATTTTTGCGGCATAGCATGCTCCGTCCTGAGGCTGCGGCTGCGGAACAAAACTTTTGATATCCGACAAAACCCGAGAAATCAGCTCAGCGCCCTGCAGCGCTAGTTTGTCATGCAGTTCGCCTCCGGTTGTGGAAGAGGTAATTTCTACTTCGCCTTTCAGCAGCATATCTCCGGTGTCCAAGCCTTCTGCCACCTGCATAACCGTGACGCCGCTTTTAGCATCGCCGGCTTCTACCGCTCGCTGAATCGGAGCCGCACCGCGCCAGCGCGGCAGCAGCGAAGCATGCAGATTCAAGCAGCCGAACGGATAAGCTTCCAGCACCGGCAGCGGCAGAATTAAGCCGTATGCGGCAACAACCGCAACATCTGCTTTAAGCTCGGCAAATTTTTGCTGCTCTTCGGCATTGCGCAGTGTTTTTGGGGTGCGCACTTCTATACCGTTGGCTTCGGCAACCAAATGCACCGGAGTTTTATTCAGCTTGTTTCCGCGTCCCGAAAGCTTTGGCTCGCGTGTATAAACGCAAACCACATTATGCTCTTTTATCAGTCTTTCCAAAGCCGGAACGGCAAAGTCCGGCGTCCCCATAAACACTACTTTCATCAGTCGTTAATTCCCATGCGTCCGTAGTTTACTTCTACTTTGTAATCTTTAGCATAGCCGTGCAGCAAGGCGTCAGACAGCTCTTGAGATATTTCAATTTGCAAAGCCTGTTTCAAAAAGTCTTTTTCTTCTTTGCCCAAAGCAGCAGAATCGTCATAGACGGCGCTGGTTTCGGCAATCAGATAGTCATCGCCTTTTTGCAATACTTTAACTTCGTTTTTGTCTGCGGAGAACAGCGTTTTCATCTCATCAAAGTTAAGGTCGGCAAAAGTTTCGCCGCGGGTAATCGGCATAGTTTTCATAACCGGAAGATTATAGCGGGCGGCAACTTCGTTCAAAGAGTCGCCGGATTCTAAATCATGGTTAATGTTATCAGCCAATTCTTGAGTAACCGATACTTTTTCACTGTCTTTCCACAGCGCCGTGATTTTTTCTATAACATCATTTTCCGGCTGAATATGCGATTCGTGAATTTTATTTACTTCAACCACAATCAAACCGTCATCGCCTTCAATGGTTTGGCTGACTTCGCCGGCGTTATATGAAAAAGCGGCATCTATAACGTCTTTATTTTTTACCAATTCGGCAATATCCGCATTGACAGCATCGGAACTGCCGTCTTCAGTCAAGTTTTTAACTTCGGCCAAAGCAATGCCGAAACTGCCAGCAATTTCCTGCAGAGTTGCACCGGCGCCGAGCTTGTCTTCCAGCTTTGTCATCAATTCATAACTGCCGTCATAAGCACGCTCTTCCTGAATGGTCTTTTTGATTTGCGCATTGGCTTGCTCGCGCGGCATAACGTTTGCCGGTTCAATTTCCGTTACTTTCAGAATCTGCCAGCTGCCGTTGATTTTTTCCGGCTGAGAGGTCTGTCCTTTAGCCAGAGAAAATACAACATCAGCCAATTCGTCAGACAAATCAGATTTGGCAACAGCGCCGAAATCGGTGTCTTCTTCGCTTTGTCCGTTTTCTTTGGCTACTGTCATAAAGTCTTTGCCGGCCAATTCTGCTTCGGCTTTTTTGGCATCTTCTTCATTTTCAAAAGCCATCTGCAAAACATGGCGTTTTTCCGGCTGTTCATATTCTTCTATATGTTCTTTATAGTAGGTGTTGATTTCATCATCGGAAACATCAATGTTTTTTTCAATGGTTTCCAAAGGCAAAGATAAAACCGTAATGTCGCGTTTTTCCGGCACGCGGAATTCTTCATTAAAATCTTCATAGTATTGATCAAGTTCTTCTTTGCTCGGCTGACGGTCTATTTTGGCATTGTCGGCAACCAGCTTAATATATTTAAAAGTGCGGCGCTGTCCCAAAACTTTTTGCATTTGAGTTTGCAAAACCTGCGGAACATTAAAGCCGGCAACCTGAGTTTCCACCAAAATCTTGCGGCCGATATTGCGTTTGATTTCAGCCACCAAATCCTGCTCGCTCATACCGTTGCGGTTCAAATACCACTTATACATTTCGCGGTCGAATTTTCCGTTGTTCAAAAACTGCGGCGATACTTGGATAATTTGGCTGACCAAGCTGTCGGTAACATCCACGTTGTATTTTTTCATGGTGTTTTCCAAAAGCAAATCATCCAGCTTTATTTTTGCCAGCTCTGCCGAAATTTCTGCTTTGCGGGCTTCTGCCTGCTCTTGATCCAAAGTATCGGTATCTTTGAGTTTTGACAGTTCTTTTTGCAGCATATAATTAAATTCGCTTTGGCTGATTTCCAAATCATCCACCTTAATAACAGGCTTGTTGCTGTTAGCGGTATTGATATATCCCGAAACGCCAAACAAAGACATAAAGCTCAACGCTGTTATGGTTAAAATAATTTTCGTAAACAGACTGTTGTGCATTTTTGAAAACGTACTAATCATTTTTTTCCCTAATTAAAAGTTAATTTTTGGCTCATTATATTTGAATAAAATATTTATGCAATTCTAAAATTGAATTATGCAACATAATAAAATAGTGTTTAAAATGTTTTTTTTACTGGAAAAGTTTTTTTTACTGTGTTACAAGTTTTCCAGTTTTAAACAAATTTTTTAGAGGATTTTGAAATGGCCAGAAAAAAACTGATTGCCGGCAACTGGAAAATGAATTGCCTTTTAGATGAGGGAACTCAGCTTGCCAAAGGTATTGCCGCTCAAGTTAAAGAAAATAAATTTGACTGCGACTTTTTGATTTGTCCGCCGTTTACTTTGCTGGGTTTTGTAAAAAAATGCCTGCGCGGCACTAAAATTGCTTTGGGCGCACAAGATGTGCATTTTGCCGAAAAAGGCGCGCACACCGGCGACATAAGCCCGTTAATGCTGACTGATTTGGGCTGCTCTTATGCTATTATCGGCCACTCGGAAAGACGTGTTGACCATTTTGAATCTAATGAGCTTATTCAAAAGAAAGCCGTTGCCGCTCATGCTGCCGGCTTAAATGTGGTTATCTGCATCGGTGAAACCGGACAGGAACGCGATGAGGGCAAAACCATTAAAGTTTGCCAAGATGAAATTTTCGGTTCCGTGCCGGATGACGCTACGGCTAAAAACACCGTTATCGCCTATGAACCGATTTGGGCTATCGGTACCGGTAAAACTCCGACTGCTGCTGATGTTGAAGAAGTTCATGCCGCCATCCGCAAAGCTTTGGCTAAAAAACTTGGCAAAGCTACAGCCAATAAAATGCGCATTTTGTACGGCGGTTCAGTTAAACCTTCTAATGCAGCCGAGCTTTTGGCTTTGCCTGATGTTGACGGTGCTTTAATCGGCGGCGCCAGCCTTAAAGCCGAAGATTTTATCGGTATTGCTAAAAATGCTTGCTCCAAATAAGATGAAAGGATAGCAAATGGGTTCCGTTTTATTAGTTTTACAGTTAATCGTTGCCATTTTTTTGGTAGTGGTTATTTTGATGCAGCGTTCTAACGGCGGTGCTTTGAGCGGTTTGGGCGGCGACAGCGGCGTTGGCAGTATTTTGAGCGCCCGCGGCAAAGGTAATATTTTGACTCGCATTACCGCGATTTTGGCTACATTGTTCTTTGTTTTGAGCATGGCTCTGTCTATTTATTACAGCCGTATGGAAGTTAAAACCTCATCCATTTTGGATAAGGCTTCTGCAGCTCAAACCCAACAGGCTCCGGCTCAGGAAGCTCCGGCCGAGACACCTGCCGAGCCGGAAGTTCCGGTAGCTGAGTAATTCGAATGATTTTACTCCTGAGACATAAGGCACTTTGTTTTTATCAAGTGCCTTTGTCGCTTTTTTTATGGAAAAATTTTTTAGTACTAACCCCTTGTAAGGAATAAATAATGTCTGATATCAATATTAACCCTAAGTCTAAATTTATTTTTATTACCGGCGGCGTGGTTTCGTCTTTGGGCAAAGGCTTGGCTTCGGCTTCTTTGGCAGCAATCTTGCAGGCTCGCGGCTACAAAGTCAGAATGCGCAAGCTTGATCCGTATTTGAACGTTGACCCCGGAACAATGAATCCCTGCCAGCACGGCGAAGTTTTTGTGACCGATGACGGCACGGAAGCAGACTTGGATTTGGGGCACTATGAGCGTTTTTCAGGCGTTCCGGCTAAACGTACGGACAGCATTACTACCGGTAAAATTTATCAGCGGGTAATAGAAAAAGAACGCCACGGCTTTTATTTGGGTTCTACAATTCAGGTTATTCCGCACGTTACTAACGAGATTAAAGAATTTATACTGTCAGACATTACCGATGAAGATTTTGTACTTTGCGAAATCGGCGGCACTGTCGGCGATATTGAAGGCCAGCCTTATTTGGAAACAATCCGTCAGGTGGCATACGAGCTGGGGCGCGATCGCACCATGTTTATTCATGTAACGCTGCTGCCGTTTATTCCGACCGCCGGCGAGCTGAAAACCAAACCGACGCAGCATTCCGTAAAGCAGCTGCAGGAATACGGAATTCAACCGGATATGATTTTGTGCCGCACCCAGATGGCTATTCCGGAAAATGAAAAACGCAAGCTGGCTCTGTTCTGCAATATCAAAGAAGAAAATGTTATCACGGCTATGGATGCCGCCAGCATCTATCAAGTTCCGCTTGCTTATTCGGCCGAGGGGATTGACCGTCAGGTTTGCAAGCATTTTGGCCTACCGTATGAAAAACCGGCTGATTTGAGCAAATGGCAGCGGATTGTCGATATCCTTAAATCTCCGGAAGGCGAAGTCCGCATTGCGGTTGTCGGCAAATATATGATGCTGCTGGAGGCTTATAAATCTTTGCACGAAGCGCTGATTCACGGCGGTATTGCCAACAAATACAAAGTAAAAATCAAATGGGTGGATTCTGAAGAGTTGGAAAAGAAAGACCCGGCAGAAGTTTTGAATGACGTCAGTGCCGTTTTGGTTCCGGGCGGTTTCGGCCTGCGCGGCACTCAAGGTATGATTAACGCTATTCAATATGCCCGCGAACACAATCTGCCGTTTTTGGGAATTTGTTTCGGCATGCAGATGTCGGTTATTGAAACCATGCGCAATCTCTGCGGCATCAAAAACGCCAACACCACCGAGCTGGACGAGCATTGCGAGCCGGTTATCGGCTTGATGACCGAATGGGATAAAGACGGCGCCAAGCAAATCCGCCACAAAGACGGCGATTTGGGCGGCACTATGCGTTTGGGCGCCTACGACTGTGTTTTGGCGCCTAACTCTAAGGTTGCGCAAATTTACGGCACCACCAAAATTTCTGAGCGCCACCGCCACCGCTATGAAGTAAACATCAAATATAAAGATATGCTGCAAAAAGCCGGTATGATGGTTGTCGGCACTTCTCCGGACGGTCATTTGCCGGAAATTGTGGAACGCACCGACCATCCGTGGTTTATCGGCGTGCAGTTCCATCCGGAACTAAAATCGCGCCCGTTCGCACCGCATCCGCTGTTTGTATCGTTTGTTAAAGCGGCTATAGACAATTCGCGTTTGGTATAAGCAAAACAGGCTCCGAACTAAAGATCGGAGCCTTTAAACTTATGAATTTATCAGATTTTCAAATTGTATGCTCAGCCCGTATTTACGGGCTTTTTTGGAATTATCCGTAATAACCAGAAAGCCTTTAGCTGTCCATTTTCGGATAAGAGCGCGTGTTGCCTGAGCCGAAAGCTGTAAAATATCAGCAATTTGCCGGCTGTCGATTTCTTTAAACTCAATAAATAATTCTAATATTTTACGCTGCTGAATATCCAATTCGCGCAGCCGCTGCGCTTTGTCAGCCGTAAAACCGAGTTCTATTTGTTTTGAGGCCTGAAAATTAACTTTTTCAAAAGCTTCGGCGGCACCTTCAATAAAGTATTCAAGCCAAGAGGTTATGTCTGCTTCATTGCGTCCATAGTAATAATTATGATGCGGATGAGTTTGTAATGCCTCGTAATAAGCATTTAGATTTTCTGCATAATATTCTTCAAGCGAATAGATTCCTTTTAGTCCGTAGCCTTCGGTACGCATGATAAAACTGGTTAAAAGCCGCGCGGTACGTCCGTTTCCGTCAAGATAGGGGTGAATAGTGACAAATTGATAATGTACAATTCCGGCCACCAATGGTGCGGGCAGTTCTTTGGATTGATTTACCCATTCGCATAAATCTTTCATCAAAACAGGTACATCCTTAAATTCAGGCGGTAAATAAATTTTTGCACCGGTTACGCTGTCATATATAGCGTTTTGACAAGTGCGGTAATCTTCTGTTTTTTTTCGGCCTTCAACCAGAGTATGTAGTTCGGCTATCAGTTTTTCATTAAAAGGTTTATTATTTTGGACAGCCGATTCCATGGCATTCCAAGCTTCATAATAAGCTTTTACTTCACTTTCATCATGTTGTTTATATTGTACTTTTTTCCCGTTAAGAGCTTCGGAGACTTCTTGCATAGTCAATTTGTTGCCCTCAATGAATGTTGAATAGTGGACAGATGAAACCTTTGCCGTATGCCGTAATGAGCTCAGCAGCTGAGCCGACAAAGGCTTGCTGTCAAATGATTGCTTAACAAGCTCTATTTTTCCCAAATTTTTTAGGATGCGTGCGGTTATAGTATATTTAGGCTGATAAGACATATTATTGCTCCAACATTAAACTGATGTTAAACTAACATTAAATCAACATTAAATCAACATTAAATTTTTATTAGTTTTTGGAGTTTGTCCTGAAATTATTTATGTTTGGGCAGACCTTTGGCGTTTGGTTCAACAGTTTGATGAGGCGGACGGATATCGTGCGGCGGATTGTGCTGTCCTCCGTGGTGCGGCGGATTCGGGGCAGGCCGCATAGCCGGAGCGTGAGGGCGATGAGGAGGCATAGGTTCAAAATGATGCGGTGGCATAGGCCGTGGGGCGGGCAGCGGAGCCGGAGCATAATATACAGGTTCTTCAACATAAATAACCGAAGTCGCCGGCTGTTGAGAAATATAAACGGTTTGCGGCGCTGCTGATTGCTGAATATAAGTAACTTCCGGCTGTTCATAGACCGCAGCCGGCTGAGTATAAACAACGGCAGGGGAGGCGTCATAATAGACATCCTGAGCCGGTACGTAGGTTTCGCAGCCGGTAAGGCTTATCAGCGTTAATAAAAAAACTTTTTTCATAATCTATCCTTTGTTATTGCAGAGTATAATATTTTTTAGCCGTTAAAGAAAATATTTTGTAAAAAAATATATATTTTGTGGATAAACTTCTAAAATAGGGCTTGACATTTTATGAATAATATGGCAAAAGCACTTTTGTATTTGCCACGCTGTGTTTTTTAGTTTTACATAAGCCTCGCAACGGCGTAAAATGAAAAAAATAATGCAGATACTGGAGAGGTGGCAGAGCGGTTTAATGCAGCGGTCTTGAAAACCGTCGAGGATGCGAGTCCTCCCAGAGTTCGAATCTCTGCCTCTCCGCCAATTGTTGTTCAAAAAGCCTTGCTTATAGCAAGGCTT
>CAVGVF010000040.1:0-14048 GCA_963632615.1 uncultured Eubacteriales bacterium | reverse complement strand
GATGAAGACATAGCCGCGCCATTGACGGAAAACAAAATTGACGAGCTGTTTTCAAATTTTTGGGCGGTGGCGGAGAACTTTCGCAATCAGTATTGCGGACTACAAGAGTTGTTGGAAGCGGAAAAAAACGCCTCTACACCCGAGCCAAATGGCACTTCGGCGACGGGCGAAACTATTGCGACGGATGCGTCGACGGAGAAAACCTCTGCCCGTTCCATAAATGCCGTTATATCGAAACAGCCTTAAAAACCGTGGAAGGCTATCAGGCTTGGGAGATTTTGCTCAAACTCTCTGAGCCTGATCTGACGCAAGCGCTTAGCCTCGCCCAATATCTCGGCTTTGATATGGATATAATGTCAGAGTTGCTTCCTGTTGGCGTTTATGCGATGAAAACCGCGTTAAATGAAAATCTGACAGAGAAAATTTAAAAATCGCAAATGTTTGCAAAATGACTTAATTAAAATTTAAAATTAGCTGTTTATTAAAAATTTTCGAGTTAGTATTCTCTAAAAATAATAAATGGAGTCGCCATGTTACCGCCTGAAAGTGATAGAATCGAATATAAAGAACGCCTTACTGATAATTTAGAGCGAGAGATTGTAGCTTTTTTGAATAATAAAGAAGGCGGAGAAATTTACATCGGTGTCAATAATACAGGAGATATTGTGGGCGTTGAAAATTGCGATGTGGTTCAACTGAATATAAAAGACAGAATTAAAGATAAAATCGCTCCATCCGCACTTGGCTTATATGACATAAAATGCTTACCTGCGGGAGATAAACAAATCATAAAGATTATCATAGCTTCAGGTTCTGACAAACCTTATTATATAAAAAGCAAAGGAATGTCTGAAAATGGTTGTTTTATGCGCATAGGCAGCGCGGTTCAGCCAATGCCTGAACGTATGATTGATGAGCTGTATGCAACCAGAGTTAGAAAATCGCTTGCCAAAATTGTTTCTCCAAGACAAAAATTAACCTTTGCGCAATTGGAAATTTATTATAAAGCCAAAGGGTTTGATATTAATGATCAATTCGCATACAATTTGGAGTTTTTAACACCTGATGAAAAATTTAACTATGTTGCCTACTTATGCTCTGACGAAAATGCCACGACATTTAAATTTGGTAAATATTCAAGCTTAAACAAATGTGATTTGATTGAAAATGTTGAATATGGACATCAGTCAATTATAAAAGCCACAGAGGAAATTCTAAGCAAACTAAAAGTGGAAAACCGCATTTTCACTCAAATTACCTCCGCACAGCGCATTGACACTCCGATGATTGATGAACGAGCTTTGAGAGAAGCGGTTATTAACGCTATTGTCCATAACGATTACTCTTACGGAAATTATCCTGTGTTTGAAATGTATCCTGATCGCTTGGAAATTACGTCTTGTGGTGGTTTGGGCTACTTTAGCACTGAAGATGAATTTTTCAGAGGACGTTCTAATCCTAAGAACAGAGAACTGATGCGTATCTTTAAGGATTTGGGATATGTGGAAGAAATGGGTTCCGGGGTACACAGAATTTTAGAAAAATATCCGAAGAGCGTTTTTAAATTTTCTCAAAATTATATTACCGTTGTGTTTCCGTTTAATCTACCTGTTGGAGAAAGTAAGGGAGAAAGTAAGGGAGAAAGTAAGGGAGAAATTCTTAAGGCGTTACAAGAAAATCCTAAAACCACAATTCCAGAATTAGCCACCAAATTAGGATTGAGTGTCGGCGGTGTAGAAAAAAATATGCGCCAATTAAGAGAAAGCAATAAAATTAGACGCATAGGCTCAACAAAATCCGGATATTGGGAAGTAATTAAGAAATAACTTGGCAAAAACGTCAATTTTTACACCTCAGCTAGACCGCTGGGGTGTTTTTTTATGGAAAAACGGATGAACGCGGTTAAAAATTTAAGCATCAGGCTGCAGGCTGTCGGCGGCGACAAGGTTCGTCAGGAGTTTAAGTCGCTCGGAACGGACGGTCAAAAGGCTTTCCGTCAAATAACTCAGGTCATCACGCCCGCCAACGACAATCTCAAGGCCTTAAGCGACACCGCCAAAACATTTAACGGCGTGTTGAAACAAGCCGCGGGATTGGTCGGAGCTTACGCCGGATTACGGGGGTTAACAAGCGCTTTCAAAAATATCTTCAACATCAACAACGAGTTTGAAAGTCTGTCCGGTTCGCTCAAAACCGTTACCGGTTCGGCGGAAGGCGCGCAAAAAGCCTTTGCCATTATTGAAAAGTTCGCTCTGGACACGCCGTATCAGTTGGAAGAAATCGTGGAAGCGTTTATTCGCCTGAAGGCTCTTGGATTGGAGCCGAGTATGGAGGCTCTGACCAGTTACGGCAACACGGCGTCCGCATTTGGTAAAAACATTATGGATTTTACCGAGGCTCTGTCCAACGCCGTGATGTTTAACTTCCGTTTGCTTCGGTCGTTCGGCATCTTGGCGACCACGGAGGGCGACAAGGTTAAATTCACGTTTCAGGGCGTGACAACGGAAGTCGCCAAGAATTCCAAGGCGATTGAGCAATATCTGCGGCGTATCGGTGATGTGAACTTCGGCGGCGCCATGATGGAACAAATGAACACCATGGGCGGCGTGCTGTCAAATATTGAAGACGCTTTCGGCAAAGCCGCCAGAACCATAGGTGCCACCGGATTAAACGCCGTTATCACCAACGCTTTGAAACAATTTAACGATTTGATAGACAACTCCGACACCGCCGCCGAAACAATCGGTACGGTTTTGACCGCCGCGGTGAAACTCGCCGGCAAGGCGTTTTTCACTCTGGCGGAAAATCTAGACCTTGTCGTAACCTTGCTGACGGCTCGCCTCGGTTCATCCGCCGTTTTGGGCGCGGTTAACCTGCTTAGAGCCGGTGTCGGATATTTGCAGGTTTCGTTCGCCGGATTGTCGGCTCAAGCGAAATCGGCGGTTGCCGGCATAGCGATGATGAGCCGAGTTTCCAAACTCGCGGCGGCGCAAATGGCGGCCACGGCTTTGGCTGTCGGCGCGTTAAAAAGCGCGTTGGCGTTGGTTGGCGGTCCGGTCGGAGCGGCAATTCTCGCCGTGACCGCTCTTTATAGACTAGTGGATAGCCACGATGTCGCCAAACGGGTGGCGAAAGACCACGCCGAAACCTTGAAACAACTGCAAAACGAACTAAAAAACACAACCGAAGAAGCGGCGAAGTTCTCGGCTGAACAATCCAAGGACATGGCGTTGGCGGAATGGGGTTTGAAACTTAAAACCGCCGAGCAAAACATCAAGGATCTACGACAAGAACTGAAAAACACCGGCGGTTTGTCGCTGACCACCAGATTGACGCCCAATTCTCTGCTTAAAGATTACGAGGTTTACGCAAAAGATTGGGCTGAAACTTTGCGGCAATCAAAAATTGATTTGGAACGATACGAACAGGAAATCTGGAAGCTGGCGGCGGAATATCCGGATTTTCAACCACAGGCGAAATCCGTTCAAGACAAACTTCTACTGTTGAAAGCGGCGGAAAAAGACGCTTGGAAAGCCCGAGACGAGCTAAAATATTTGCAAAATCCGGAATTGCGCCCAAAAGAAGAGATAAAGACGCAAACCACGGTGGAACCGACTGTCACGCTTGACGCAGACAAGTATAAAAAGAACATTGAAGACATCAAACAAAAGATTTTAGAGTTGAAAACACCATACGAGCAAGCGATGGCCAAAGCCGACGAGTGGCGAGCCAACGCTTTGAAAAATCTGAACGCAAGCTCGGCCGATTATGATGAATACAAGCAAAAAATCGAACAGGTTTACGCCGATATGGTCAAAAAAGCCGATAAAACGGCGCTTGATTCCTCAAAATCATTGGCGGATGGTTTCAAACGAGGCTTTGTGAATTTGCAAAATGAAGTCGGCGATTTTGCAAGCCTTGCCGAAAGTGCCGTTAAAAACGCTTTCAGCAATATGGAAAACACGTTGGTTTCGTTTGTGACGACCGGGAAAGCGAGCTTTGCGGATTTTGCCAACGCCATTGTGGCGGATATGGCGAGAATCGCCATTCGGCAAGCAATAACCCAGCCATTGATGAGCGGCATCGGAGCTTATTTCGGCTTTGGCGCGGCGCACACGGGAGGAATTGTCGGTAAAGAAAGCCTGATGACACGTTCGGTTAGTCCACTGGTGTTTGCCGGCGCTCCTAAATTCCACGGTGGCGGTATTGTGGGGGATGAAATTCCGATTATCGCCAAACGGGGCGAAGGCGTTTTTACCCGTGAACAAATGAAAGCCCTCGGCTCGTCCGGCGGCGCCAATGTCAACATCAGCGTCAACGTGGTTAACAAAGCCTCGAACGAGGTTAAGACCTCGGTTACAAAATCAAATCAGGGCAACGGCAAGTTCAGCCTTGATATCATGATTGAAAAAATAGAGGGAGCTATAGGCAAAAACATTACCAAAGGAGAAGGTTTGTCGCCGATTTTAGAACAACGCTACGGACTTAATCCGGCTTATGGAAGTTATCGTTAGATTTTTTTTGCTGTTCCATGTCCATAATGGTCTGAAAGAGGTTCTTCACAGTGATGTATAATCTTCCCGTTATCATCTTTGACAACTTCTTTGTATTTGTCATTTTTCCGATCAATTAAGCGTTCTTTTTGAACATATCCGCTTTCGGTAACTTGTGACCTATCAAATCCTTGTTGATATTCAAACACTATTTTCTTTTTACTAGGCAACGCATCATTCTTTGCTTTTACTTCAAACTTATCGCGAATGTTGAAAGATTCATTTTCGATACGTCTGTCATATTTGGTTAGATTTTTTGAACCACATTGTGGGCAAAAACCTTCTGTATAATCAAATTCTTGACCACAATCATCACAAATAAATGTAACTATAGTTTTAGTCATAGATACCTCCTATCTAGGTACTATACCATCAAGGAATTAAAATGACAACGATTACATTTCCCAAACGACTGCCATATCCAACGGTTGAGAGTTATTCCATTCGGCCTGACGAAGCGATTATCCGCACCGACATGGAAGCCGGACCGGCTCGGCAACGTCGCAGATACACGCAAACTCCGAGTAAAATCGCCGTTAAATGGATTATGTCTCCTGAACAGTTTTGTCTGTTTGAGGCTTGGTATAAATATTACGCCAAAGAAGGAGCCGAGTGGTTTGTCATCACGTTGCTTGGCGGTATCGGTTTAACCGAGCAAGAAGCCAGATTTACCCAACAATTTGAAGCGAGCTTAGCCGCCGGTCGGCTTTGGCAAATCACAACGGAATTGGAAATCAGAGACCGCCCGACCATCGGTGAAGACGCGACGCTTATCATTATGGATTCTGACTTTCAAAAATTGGAATTGTCCGTGGACAGGCTTCACACTCTTGTCCACAAATCTTGCCATCAAAAACTGAATTAGGAGAGTTTTGTTAATGCCAAATATGCAGGAAAGATTGGACGCCGCCGTTAACAAAGCGGAGGTGGACACAGGATTATTGCACAATGTCGTTCACGGCTCCATTGCGACGGAAGTCGACACCGAGGGCGGAAAAGTGCCGAGTGTCGCCAAAGTTTTAAACGACATGAGGGTTTTAATGGAAGCCGACGAAGCTATTTTGTATTTGATAGCCAACGGCGACCAAACAACCGTTGTTCACACTAAAAATGGCGAAGTGCCAAGCGCGGCGAAAATCATCCACGACACTAAAACGGCGATGGACAAAGACGCCAAGATTTTTCACGACATCGCCAACGGCGACGCAGAAACCGTGGTTAAAACTGAAAACGGAAATGTCTCAAGCGCGGCTAAAACCATAAAAGATATTAAAGAGAGCATAATTTCCGGCACCCATAATCTGGTGGAGCAAGCGCAAACCGCCGCCACGACGGCGACGGAACAAGCGAATAAGAGCGCGAACGCCGCTTTGAGAGCTTTGGAAGCTGAAAACAATGGCAAACAATCGGCGAAAGAAGCCAAAATATGGGCTGAAGGCTCGGATGAGGAAGTCGCCGTTTTAGGCGGCGAGCACTCCGCCCGTGAATGGGTGGAGCTGGCGGAACGAACGACCAGAGGCAGTTTTCCAACCACGGTTTTCGGCGTTGCCTCCGCCAATCAAACAATTCTTTCCTTGCCGGAAACGCTTAACGAAACAGAGCAAATTCTATCGGTTAACGTGGAAAATTCATCGTTGATGCCCGACACTTACACGCTTTCAAACGATGGTAAATCCGTGGTTCTGAAATATCATCTCACGGAAAACGAACGCTGGAGCGTGAAGTATTTGACTGATTTTCAATCAATGAACGCCGCGTTGGACAATGTTTTGTACGAAGACATGTGAGGTGTTGCATGGCGGACGATAAAAGTAAAATTCCGGCGTCTCGTGTCATAGCCGACACCACGCCGGTTGTCGGCAGCGGCAATCTAATCACTTCCGGAGCGGTGGCGACGGCGGTTAAACAAATCAAAGAAGAGGCTAAAACCGACTCTGACGGCAACGACATCGGCAAAACTTACGCCAAGATCGTCGATGTTATTTTTTATGAAGAAATGGATTAAAATTTAGGAGAAAACACAATGACCACAAAAAAAATTAAATTGAAAAACGCAAACGGCGACTACTTGGAGCCTTACACCACGAATGTTCCCGACGCTTCGGAAACCACAAAAGGCTTGGTTCAAACTGAAAGCGTTCCGACGGCTAATTCTGAAAAAGTTCCGACCTCAGGCGGTGTCAAAACCGCTTTAGATGGCAAATTGGATAAAACCGCCACGGCGGAAAAAGCGACGTCCGACGCTTCTGGCAATGTCATCACAATCACTTACGCCACCAAAAACGAAGTGTCGGCGGTGGAAACGACGGCAAACACGGCTAAAAGCATCGCCGAGGGACGAGCCAGAGCCGTTTCGTTTGAGAACTATTCGGTGTTGGCGACCTCGTTGAATTCCGCCGCCAACACCGAATACAAAGTTGGAGACAATATTTTCATTCAAGCCGGCGATGTGCCTGATTTATGGATTTACTCGGTTGAAAGCGGCAACGCCGACTACACTTACACAAACGACGACGCGATTGTTTCGGCTTTGCAAACAAACGGTTCGCTGCAAATCGGCTATTATAAAGTGGCGGCAATGGAGACCGGTAAAGTTGATTTATCAGGTTACGTGGCGATCAGCAGAACGATTAACGGGAAAGCGTTGTCTTCAAACATCACGCTGTCCGCCGCGGACGTTGGAGCTTTGGCGGCCGGCGAAACCGCCGCGAAAGCGACGGCGGACGCCGAAGGCAATGACATAGCCTCCACCTATGCGAAATTGACAGACATAATTTCTTTTGAAGAAATGTGACTTTATGGAGACAACAATGGCAAACAGACCTGTTAAACTCAAGAACCGCGGAGGCGACTACCTTTATCCCTACACGGACAACATTCCGACCGCGAGCGCCAGCGTCGCCGGAAAAGTTAAACTTGACGCCAGTCTAACCTCCGGCTCGGGCAACGCCATTACCTCGGGGGCGGTTTATTCCGCCCTCGCCGGCAAGTTGTCGGCAAACGGCACGGCAAGCAAAGCGACCGCCGACGCCAACGGAAACAACATAGCGTCGACATACGCAACAAAAACCGAATTGACGACCGTGAAAAACAGCGTTCCTGTTGACGGCAATCTGGTTCACAAGTCTGGCGACGAGACTATCGGCGGGACAAAGACCTTCAGCGCGAGTCCCATTCTGCCAACTCCCGCCGTTGGCGACAGCTCCACCAAGAGCGCGACAACAGCTTATGTGAATAACAAATTTAAGAAAGTGTCGGCTCTTCCCGCCAATCCGGACGCAAACACGTATTACTTTATACCGGAGTGACAATATGCCTGTATATTTTGGAAATCATAAAATTGACAAGATAAGTGTTGGAAACACGTCAATCGGCAAAGTTTACAAAGGCGGAGAACTGGTTTATCAAAAAACTAAAGGATTAAGGTTTTATGTGGCGTCTTATAATGAAAGCACCTTTAAAAATTACATTTACTATGACATCGCCGGTTTGCTTGGTTCTTGGTCTACTTCCGGATACGTCGTGTCTTGCACCTACAAACAAAAGTACATTCCAGACGGCAGCGTCTTTCCTGAAGCGAAAATATATCTGATTTCCGGAAAATTGGGAACCAGCGGTTCAAAAGTCGGCTCCAGCTAGTCTTCTCACGCCGCTTACATAAAAACGTTGAACATCAATGGCTTGACCTGCTATGTTTATCACGGAGATTCCGGAATTGGAGATCCTATTATTTTTGTGATGCCGGATTCCGTTGTGAACAATTACACCATAAACAATTCCGAGTTTATACAGGCTTCCAATGGCGACATCGTTGTTCATCCAAGCGCGGTGACAAATGCTTCCTACACCGATGAAACATACTCTTACGGCACTAATTACGGCCCGTACACCGTGAACAAAACCACCAACGACGTGTTAACATTTACCAAAGAAAACGGTTTTATCTAAAGGAGCAAGCTATGACCGACTTTAATTACAACGACATAATCGAATATATCGACGACACGTTTGATGAAAATTTTGAAGAAGCTAAAAAATGGGCGAAAGACCATAACACGACCCTTGAAGAGCTTGTGGAACGGCGAACAGTCCGTGATGGCTCGCTTTACCGCTATTTTCAAATCGGCGGCGACTTTAGAGCGTCGGAACCAACGGAAGAGCAAATCAAGGAGCAAAGAATCACGCAATTAAAAAGACAGTTGTCATTAACCGACTACGCCGTGATTAAAATAGCCGAGGGCGTGGCCACAAAAGAAGAATACGCTGAAATCATCGCCCAACGCCGGCAATGGCGGCAAGAAATCAACAATCTAGAAGCTGAATGATGACCAACGCCACTTTGTCAGAAGCCTTGAAAGAGGCGTACGCTTCCGCGCCAAGCGACATAACGATATTGCACACTTTGGAACTCCGGCATTCGGCTTTTGTTGACGAACAAGGCCGTAAAACGGCTATCCATGTTGTGCGGAACAATGTCAGCCATAAATGCGCGCTGGAAAGCTCGGCTCCGCTTGACGCTGGCAAAACCGTGGAATTCGCGGCGATGGCGTTTGATTTGGAGCTTCCGCCGGTTGAAACCATTCCCGTGCCGGAAATCACGGTTACTTTGGACAATGTTTCAACGGAGATTGTTCAATATTTGGATCAAGCCATAGAAACGCAGGATATGATTGAAATGACCTATCGCCCTTATCTTTCCAATGATTTGTCTTGCCCGCAAATGGATCCGCCAATCACGCTGACGATTACCGACATTTCGGTCGATGTGTTGAAAATAACGGCGACCGCCAGAATGATGGACATCGGAAACAAGTCCTTTCCAGCGGAAAACTATACGGTTAAAAATTATCCGGGGCTAAGTAGATAAAGGTTGATTTTAAATAAGGATTTTATATAATGTTTTTACATAAATTTTAAATAAGGAGGAATTCAAATGGATAAACCTTTAACAATTTGGTATTGTGATGTTTGTGGAAAACCTATTAATGATGTAAATGAAGTTTTATTAATTTGGAAATCAGATAAAAATATGAACGATTATGATTTCAAATTTGTTCATAAAGCTACTAATGAAAAAAGAGGATGTGATATGGAATCTTATCCGTCTAGTATGCATTTATCAGCATTTTTAGGATTAGATGGTATGGCATATCTTATGTCTTTCCTTAGTCATGGAAATGCAATTCGAAAAAACGGAAATAGTATAAAAGACTTAGATGAATTTATAGATGTGATTAGAAGAATTCAAACCCCATATTATGAAGAAGCAAGAAGATATTTTCATACTGAAAAAACACAAAGATTGATAGAAGGTTGTAATGAATACTACCCATATACGCAAAACATTCTAAAAAAAATAATTGAAATAAATACAAAATAATTCTTTTTAGAAAATATAAAAACAAATGCCTCATTTCGCCAACAAATACATAGGCCGCCCGTGGGTGGCTGGCGCGCAAGGCCCTGACAGTTTTGACTGTTGGGGCTTTACTCGTTATATACTAAAACACGAATACAGGCACGACGTGCCGCAAGTTAATATAAATCCAGACAATTTGCGAGATGTTCTGCACGCTTTCAAAAATGATTTGGCTTTTCAATCGTTTTATGAAGTTGCACAACCTCGTGACGGAGATGTGGTATTGATGCGGCAAGCGAAAAATCCGGTTCACGCCGGTATATGGCTTGATGTTGACGGCGGAGGCGTTCTGCATTGTTGCCGTAATAGCGGCGTGGTGTTTCAAGACGCGCCGTCACTTAACGCAACCGGCTGGTTCTTACATAGTTTTTATAGAATAAAATTATAAAATATAACGTTTAAATAGCTTGTTACTTACTTGACATAGATTGATAAAAGTCGTATATTGACATTATAAAAAGTCGTATATTGACAAAGGAAAAGTAAATGAAAACAAGAAATACACTGCTATATAAAATAAAATTACGTGTCAAAAAACGAAAGGATTCAACTTTTGTGTTAAATGACTTTTGCGACTTTATTAAAGAATATGACTATGATCAAGTTTTAAGAGCTTTGCGTATTTTAACGACTGAAAAAATACTAGTTAAAATAGGCAGAGGTATCTATGCTAAAACAAAAATATTATCCAATGGAGCTGTCATTTTAAGCAAATCCTTAAGTGATTTAGCAATAGAAGCTCTAAAAAAATTAGGTATTACAACAAGCAAATCTAAATTATGGCTAGATTATAATTCGGGCAAAACAACCCAAGTCCCAACCGGAAGAGTTATTGCCGTCAGCAAACGTGTCCGTAGAAAAATAAGCTATAATGGTTACAAAATAGAATTTGAAAGTATTTAAAATATGAAACAATTAAATATTGAAATTTTTGAGCAAATAGCTTTTGATAAAGGTTGTGATATTGCGTTTCCACTAAAAGAAAAAATGTTAATAGAAGTGATAAGCCAACTTATTTCTAGATTTCACAATGAAAATGGCAAATTAATCTTTGGCGGTGGTACGAGTTTGGTTAGTGCTTATGGAGAACTTACCAAACGTTTTAGCGAAGATGCGGATTTTAGATTTGTACCCTGCCCAAAATCAACCAAAAATATACGTGTTGAGTTAGTCAACATTGCAAACACTCTGGATGGATTTAAACTGATTGAGGATCCAATATCAGACAGTCACAAAATAGAATTTCGTTTTGAAGACAGCGAGCATTTTATAAGAGAACATTCTTCATTACGTCCATATATAAAATTGGAAGTGTTTTTCACAGATAATCTCTTTTATAGACCAATGAACCGTCAAATTTGTTCTTGCTATAATAAATGTGCTCTATTACCTGCGGAAACAGAAGCTCTTTGTGTTTCTTTACAAGATACTGCTATAGATAAAATAAGTTCTTTTTTATGGCGGATTTATTCTGATAATACCCCTAAAAGCTCATTTGCACCTGCTGATATGAGACATTTGCATGATTTGTATTTTTTAACACAACAATTTAAAATAGATGATGAATTTAAACAATATGTTCTAACTGTCGCAAATTCTGATATTAAATATAGATTAAAAGAAAATCTATCATTTAAGGATGTAACTAAACAAGTCCTTGTACAGCTAAAGAATAATCAAAAATATCAAAATGATTTTATTCGGTATGTCAAAAATATGTCCTATGCCAAAACAAATGAACAATTAAATTTTGATAACGCCTATACCACATTCGCGACTTTATTAGATAAACTTAGCGGAGAATAATAATCCTACCCTCCGCATAATTTGCGGAGATTGCATAATTTAATGCTATACTTTAACTATTTTACAAACCCTTGTCAGCCAGACAAGGGACGGATAAGCTCGGTTATTCAACAGCCTAAAACCGTTTGGCAGCTTGTTAAAGAGCAAAAAGTTGACTTAACCATGCCGATTTTGTGCTTGATTAACGGCGTGCCGGTAATGCGTAAAAATTGGAATGATTTACTGAATGACAATGAAATTGTAAACATTGTCTCGTTGCCTCTCGGTGGCGGCGGTAGCGGTTCCAATCCGGTGCGGGTTGTGCTTACGGTGGCGGTTATCGTCGCTTCGGTTTACACCGGCGGAGCTGTCGGCGCGGTATATGGCGCAGGCTGGGGAGCCGCAGCGGCAGCCGGCGTGTCCATCAGCGGTGGAATTCTGGTAAACACGCTTGTACCTACACCAAAACCGACGTTAAACGGAATGACCTCGTCGTCTTACACCCAAAGTCCGACATATTCTCTGCAAGCGCAAGGCAACTCCGCCCGCTTGGGCAACCCGATACCAGTCATTTACGGCAGACATCTGATTTATCCTGACTTTGCAGCTCAGCCATATTATCGCTATCAAAACAACGAGCAATATGTTTATCAACTCCATTGCATCGGACAGGGCTCGTACGATGTGGAGCAAATCCGTGTTGAAGACACGCCGATAAGCGCATTCAAGGAGATAACATATAAAATCGTCAACCCTGGCGAAAACAACACTTTGTTTAATGAAGACGTGGTTACTTCCGCCGAAGTAGCCGGTCAAGAATTGTTTAAAGGCGTGATTGTCGGCGGCTTTGTGCTTAATCCCACGGAAAGTGAAATCAATAAAATAGAAATTGACGTCGCCTGTCAGCGTGGATTATATTATGCCAACGACAATGGCGGGCTTAGTGAAAAGACCGTGCAATGGCGGGTTGACGCTCGTCTTATTGACGATGAAGACAACGCTCTCGGCGACTGGTTCACTTTGGCCACGGAAACTTTAACCGGCTTCACGGTCAACGGTATTTACCGAACTTACGCCTATTCGGTGGCGCGGGGTCGGTACGAGGTTCGGGCGACAAGGCTTGACGATAAAGACGACTGTTCTCGCTCCGGACACGAATTGCGTTGGATTTCCGCCAAAGGTTATGTGGTGTCGGAAAAAAACTACGGCAATGTCACGCTGTTGGCCATAGTGATGAAAGCGACCGATAATCTTTCGCAACGAGCCAGCAATTTGATAAACTGCGTTGTCACGCGCAAGCTAAAAACTTGGTCGCCAAGCAGCGGTTGGAGCGGTTTGACGCCAACCCGTTCCATCGCTTGGGCTTTGGCGGATATTCTAAAAGCCGATTACGGCGCAAAACTAACCGACAAATCCATTGATTTAAACGCGCTTTATCAACTAGAGCGAAAATGGTCGGTTCGCGGCGACACGTTCAACGGCGTGTTTGACAGCAAATTAACGGTGTACGAGGCTCTTTCCAGAGTGGCAAAAGTCGGACGCGCGGTGGCTTTTATTCAAGGCGGAATCGTGCGTTTTGTGCGTGACGAGCCTAAAACT
This sequence comes from uncultured Eubacteriales bacterium, assembly GCA_963632615.1. Classification (GTDB taxonomy): domain Bacteria; phylum Pseudomonadota; class Alphaproteobacteria; order RF32; family CAG-239; genus RUG410. Next base: position 692 of record CAVGVF010000040.1, on the reverse strand, counting down.
ATTCCCGTCGCTCTATTCGGGCCTAGAAACATTGTCAAAAACTCTCTTCCCATTCAATATATAATGCCGTCCGAAGACACCGCCGACAGTGTTTGCGTGCAGTATTTTTCAGAAAAAACTTGGAAAACTTCGGAAATTACCGGAACTTTCAGCGGTTCCGCTTCAGATAAGACAGCGACGGTTGAATTGTTTGGCTGCACGAATAAAGAGCAAGCTCAGCGCGAAGCCGTTTACATGGCTTTGGCCAACCGCTATCGTCGGCGAGTTGTTACATTCAGCACTGAGCTTGAAGGTTTGATTCCGACATACGGAGATTTAATCGCCATCACGCACGACATGGCGCGTTGGGGACAAGGCGGTGAAGTCATAGCGCGAAACGGTCTAAAACTCACGTTGTCCGAGCCGGTTGCTTTTAGCGACGGCGTTAAAAACATATTGGCTTTGCGAAACAAAAACGGTTCGCTTGGCGGTGTGTATGAAGTGACGGCAACTGAACTTAGCACCGAAGTAACGCTGAAAACTCCGCCTGATATTGAGATTTTGACGGCTTCCGGCGTTGAACGCACGCATTTTGCTTTTGGCACGGCTGACAAATGGAGTGTTTTCGCCCGTGTCACCGGTATTCGTCCACGCTCTCATCAGGTGGAAATAACAGCGGTTATAGAAGACGACCGAGTGCATCAGAATTAAGG
>CAVGVF010000039.1:0-15012 GCA_963632615.1 uncultured Eubacteriales bacterium | reverse complement strand
ATATAAATAAGAATAATATATTATATAATAATAAATTTAAAAGAAAATACTTGACTTTAAAAGATTTTTATCTTAAATAGCAAGTATCATCTAATTTAATATCAAATTTAATAAAAAGGAATAAGAATATGGCTATACATACAGGAAATTTTATATACGGATTATCGCCGATTAAAAGAGAAGATCCGAAAGATGGGCAGAGCGAGTGGTATTATCTTGACCCTCGCAATGCCTCGACTTTTTCGGATTTTAAGCAAATAGACGTGCCGAGTCAAAACTCGCCTAATCCGTACGCAAAAGAAATTCAGGATTATATTTTCAAAACAGACCCTGAAACTTATAAAATCTTATATGGAAGTGTTCAAACAGAGCAGAATAATCAGCAATCCCAACCGGCGCAGGCGGAAAACAGCGGAAACATTCCAAGTTTTTCTATGCAAAAAACTAGTAATATTTTTCCTCAGCCGCAAAGCGTAGTCGGGCAGACTGTTAATAATAACGTTACGCAGCAGCCGCAAGCGCCGGTACAAAGTTTGACTGAAACAATTAAATCCGGTATGCCGCAAACATCAGCTAACTTACCGAATAAGAATTATATTGAAAAAATAAGGGAGCTGCTGGGCGACAGCGAAAAAGATATGCAAGAAGTATTTAAAAGCAAGTCAAGTTTGGATGGTGCTAAAACTTTTACAACAGATAATGGTGGAGTAGTCTACGATGTTCAACCTACATTTGTTTATGAAGAGAATAAAGATAATAATGAAATAACGGCAGGTTTAACCTATGAAAACTACTATAAGCTATTAGAACATTTACGAGGTCTTAAAAATGATAAAGGCAATTATGTTGGAGGTATTGAAGGATATGCCGGATATCCATACCTTGATACAGAGGGAAAAAATACTGTTTGTACAGGTAATTTGATAGATGAAAATAATACATCAAAATATCCATATACAAATATTGATACAGGAGAGCCTGCAACACCGGATGAAATTAAACACGGTTATGAAAATAATAATGTATATCAAAATGACCAAAAAAATTTAAAAACAGCTCATCCAGCTACGTTTTTTGAAGATAAAACAAACTTGCGACTGACAGAGGAGCAATGTAATGAATTAGATAAAGATGCTATAATATCAAGATGGAATAGATTGTATGACGAATTTCCTAATTTTAAGGATATGAGTTGGGAACTTCAATTACCAATATTTGATACTAATTATCAAACAGGAATTTTTGTAGACAGCAATGGAAATAAAGCACCTAAAGATCTTCCAGATGATAAAAGAAAATGGAAAAATCTTTGGAAATATGCCAGAGCAAAAGATGTTGAAAAAATAGCCGAAAATTTACATGTGTTTGGTAATGGAAAACAGAACGAAAGAAGAAATAAATGGAGGATAGATACGGCATTAAAAGGTTATTTTAAGAAATAAATATAGGTTAGGTTCAATAAATTTTAATTTATTGAACCTAATCTTCTAAAATGTTTGCTTTTTCGGAAGATATAATTTTGTAAAGGGTTATAAAATATGGTTTAGTGTCAAGCACGCCATAAAGATTTATTGTGAAAATGGCTTTATATTTACTGTTTTCAAAGACATAGTTATAAGGAGCCAGTTCGGCAACCCAATTTCTTTCCGGTTTACCGTTTTCAATAACAATATCCGGTTTTTTATCCATAGTTTTATTGTGCCACGCCGCAAAGCGATAAACTCCATGGTTATTAGAGCTGTCGGTCATATTATCAACCCGCATCAGCCAATCTTTATATTTAAAAACTGAAATATTGCTTTTGTAAGGAGCTAGCTTGGAATATACTTTTTTATTTTTTGTAGATTTCAAAATTTTAACTTCATCATAAATAAGCGGTTCATAAACCGAAAAAGTGTAGTTTTCCTCTTTGTCATCTTCGCTTAAAATGTAGTGTTTACCATCATAGACTGATTTATAAAAATAGAGATTATCTTCTTTATTTTCATACATCTCATAGTCATCAAGTTTTGCTGTTTTAGCTAAAATATCCGGTTTATCAGACATATTTTTACCATTTTTCCAGAGAGCCAGCCTATATTGAAAATCGGGTTCTAATTCTCCTTCCAGCTCATCCATATTATCTATACGCCCCAGATAGTTCGGAGTTTGAAAAATGAGCTCATTGTGATGATAAGGCCGTAAAGCCGGATAAATGTTTTCTTCGGCAGCGGCGTTGCGGTTAAAACATATAAGAGTAATTAAAATTACCAGTAATTTTTTCATTATAGCCTCCGGATTTTTTATGATTTTAACAGGCTTGATGATAAATGCAAGATATTATTATAAAAAATTATAGTTTTAGTTGACGCAATGGCAAATATATATTATCAATTTAAAGGAAGAGGTAATAGATGAAATATATTTTAGTAATGCTTAATTTGCTGTTTATCGGACAAGTTTATGCTAAAGACTGCGATGTTTTTGTAATGAACAAATGCCTGTCTTGCTATGAGCCGAATGCTTTTTTGATAGCCAGCGAAGAGGCTTGCAGCGGATTATGTTCTAACCGCGAAGCAAATCATTATGGTTATGGCTCTGATTATCTGCCGAATTGGTGCGCCCTAAAAAAATGCCCGCCGGATTTTCCGTATAGGTCAGATAACGGCAGCTGTTTATCCGCGCCGGAAGATACTAAAGCGGAAGCAGAACGGGCAAATGCTTATTTTGAGAGTCATTATGTACCGAATCCTAAAGCTGAAAATGGAAAATGTCCGGATAATTTTCCAATTTTGTCTTACGGCAAATGTTATTCGTGTGATGATTTAGATGAGATTTCAGCTTCTAAGGAGGAATGCGATAAATGTCCTAACCGTAAATATGCTTATTATGCTAAGTGGGGTGTGGAAGGCTGTTTTATACCTTGTCCAAAAGACAAGCCTTTGCAAAGCGATAGCGGCGAATGTTATTCCTGCGATGAAGAAAAAGTTATTTATCTGCCTGTGCATTGCAATATAGAACATGATTGTGAAGATTGGTGTCCAAACCGGACAATTTTATATAGCTTGGGCGGAAATATTCCAAGCGTGCCGAATTGTCCGCCAAACAGACCGGTAATGGATAGCGAAGGTGTTTGTTATCCTAAAAATACAAAATATTCTCTCGGACCGAGCTATAGAAAATTATATTTAGAAAATGATTAGCTGTCAAAGCCGCCTTTTTTTGCTGTTAAAATATTTTTTAACAGGGTGTAAATCTGAGAAGTTAAATTATGTTCTAACATCAGCTTAGCCAGCGAAGCGTCATCGTATGGCCTGTCAGTATACCAATAATCAATAGTTCCGTCTTGGCAAAAATAAAGATATTTGTAAGTGTCAAAGTTAGCTTTTTCTAAGTTATTTACGGAATTTTGAAAATTATCAAATTCATCTGCTAATAAAACAGTTTTAGCTATTTCAAAGATTTTATTTTTCAGACATTCTCTGAATTGTCTTTCACGGGCGACATCACTCATATTACCTGCTAAAACGTTGTTTTCCTCCGTCTGGGGTATTTGTTTGTTACAGTTGTTATAAATTGCTTCTGCTTCAGAATTAACTTCATCATCCAGTTTGTCTGCAAAAGCGGATGAAGAATATATGCAGCATAGGCATAAAATCACAAAAACTTTTTTCATTATAATCTCCGAATTTTTTATGATTTTAGCAGGCTTGATGATAAATGCAAGATATTATTATAAAAAATTATAGTTTTAGTTGACGCGGTGGCAAATATATATTATCAATTTAAAGGAAGAGGGAAATATGGATAAATACTTTACAAAGTTGCAAGATAAAATATTTTTTGTGCTGCAGTTATTTTCTTTTAGAGGAAAATATGACAGCGATATGTTTTGGCAGGTTGTTTTATATACACTATTGATAGTGCTTACACCGACAAGATTTATGAATACTTATGCTTTTTTGGCCGGCGGGCTTTTTTGCTTTTATATTATACTTGCCGCCTATCAAAAGCGTTTGCGTTATATGGGAAGAAAAGGAACTTGGCATATCATGATTTTGTCTGCTTATGCGATGTGGTGTTTCTTGAGTATTTTGCTGCCGGAAAATAAATTTATTCAAGAGGATATGGGGCTGCCGTTTATTATATTTGCCTTTAGTTTCGCTGAACTGGAGGGAACAAAAACGCCGGAGAGCAATGAAAATATCTCTAATCCGCTTTTACGTTATCCGTTTTTATATTTGACGGGTTTTGTCAGCATAACAGTGTTGCTGTGGTATTTGCTTTCAATGTGAGGTAAAGTATGAAATATATTTTTGCAATACTAGCTTTTTTGTATGTTGTTCCAGCTTATGCAATGGAAGAGGCGGAATGCTTGAAAAATGTTGAAAATCTGGATAGCAGGCTTGGTAAATGTTATATCAATATGCCAGAAAATGCAGTATCTACAGCAAAAATGAATGAGGCGCATTATCAATATATTGACTGCTTGACAGCGGTTGCTAATGAATTGTTTGATACGATGTATAAGCATAACAACAAGCAGGTAAAAGAAAATTTTAATAAACTGGTTGCAGCTATATATGCAATGTCGCATGATATAAATGAACATAGCGATATTGCAGAAAACATCGGCGGCACAACGCGTACTACCGAAGCTTTGAGCGAGGCGGAATACTGGATTAAGCAGCTTGTAGAAAACCATATTAAAAGCGCAAAGGCTGATTGTTTAGAGCAGTGAAAAAGTTATAAGCTGGTCTTATTTTTTATAATCATTTAACATCGGATATAATTCTAACATATTTTCTTTGTTTTCATTGAGCAGAGATTGTATGTAGTTTTTCAGCTGTTCACTCATATCATCCTGGCGCTTTATATCACAGATAGTTCCTGCAGGCCAGCTGTATTTGCTGCGGCAATGCAGCAGGCCGTAGGCTTCTGACAAGGCTTGTTTATATTGCTTGTAGTCTTTCAAGTTCTCATCAGGATAAACATAGAGATTGGTTAGGATTTTTTCAGCAATTTTATCATAGCATGGGAATAAGTCCGGCAGCAATTCGGGGCAATTATCAAATTCAGTTTGATATTGTAAAAGCCGAGTGTAATCATCAATGATTTCTTTTATTTTAGTTTTGCTGTCCAAATCATTTGTTTTGTAGATATAGTCAATGTCTATATTGTGGTAGGTTTGGGCGTATGAGATATTTTGAAGCAGCATAATTGTACCAAAAATAAGTAAGATTTTTTTCATTGTAACCTCCGGATTTTTTGTAATGTTAGCAAACTTATATATAAAAGCAAGATATTTTTTAAATAAATTATATTTTTAGTTGACTTACGCTAAAATGTGTATTATGGAATATTAAAATAAAAAGGGAAAATATAAATATATTTTAGTAATAATTGTTTTAAGAGGAACAAAATGTTTATGCAAACAATGGTTATGTGCTGCTGTTTTATGAGTATAGCTTTGGTTATGACCTGCAAATATTTTTAACAGCCGGTAAGAATCTGCTATAGCGGAAATATTTTTGCTATGACATATATAATAAAAAAAGATTGACACGATTTTTTTTGCGGGTTACTATGTAAAAACACAAAACAGGAGTGTCATCTATGGGGTTACGCTTTGCTGATTTAACATATTCCGACAAAGAATTGGAGCAAGATGCCATACGCTATTTGAAAGAGCAGGTGTATGAGCCATCGTATGCGGATAAGGTAAAAGCGTTTATTGCAGATGATGCCGCTGACTTTAAGCAAAATTTTGATGATGAAGAAAATATTTTCTTAAATTTATTTTATGATGAATACCGCAGCGGCTATGTGCCGATGGACGATAATAAAATTTCTAATACTAATTTTCAAAAACTGACCGGCACGCTGGATAAAGTTATGCAGCGCTATGACGTGCCGGAAGATGAGATAGAGCATTATGCTTTTATGCTGGATGCCGAGTTTAGAAAAAATGCCTTTTGTTCGCACATGGAACCGTATTTTGCCGAGCTGGATGCCGTTTTTGCCACTGTGATGGTCGGATATTCGCGCAACCCGCTGTTTTCAATTTATTCTATAGCCCGCGAGTGGTGTATGGCTATGCACTTGAAAAAAATGCACCCTTCAATGTTCAGGCGCTTTGGCTATCAATATCAATGCATAAACTACCAATTTACGGGGGAAGAGCGATTGCGCCGATTGGTGGATTTCAAAGATAAATATAAGCATACATTCAAAAATATCGGTATTTTGCGGGCAATACATTCCAGTGTGTTTGCCTATGCCTATCTTTATTTGAAAGCAGTGCTGACTAAAGAAGTGGTTACAGCCGAAAATTTTATTATGGACAGTTCATCTTCCAAGGTTACATTGCTTTTACAAGGCGAATCAATCACTAATTTTGATTTTCCGGTTACTAAGTATGTTTTGGATAAATTTAAGGCCGGCGCTTATGAAGATTTTTTGACAGATGACGGCAGAATCAACTGGAATGCCTTGTATATTTATACCTTTAACGCTATTAAAGAAGCCGGGTTTGAGGGCGTTCATTTCTTTGGTTTTGACAGCATAGAAGCCAAAACCATGCGCTCTTTTTGGAATAAAAGCTCCAGTATGCAGAGCATGCTGAAAATTTTGCGTAAATTAGCGCTGGAAAATAATAATCCGGTGTTTAACCGCCTGATAGAAGGCTGTGAATACCGTTTGGGGCGTCCGGACAAAGCTAAAGAAAAAATGGAGCAGTTTATTGAGGATACCCGCCGGATTATGGCTGCCCGCTCTTACGAGCTGACCAAGCCGCGCACTATGGCGCAAGAGCTGATTTCGGCTTTTCCATCGGTATTTTTGGTATATTTTCAATGGCACCACAACTTTAGAAATATTTATCCGAAATTTCCGGAACGTGAAGCTAATAAAAAATATGAACAGCAGGTAAAGTTGAAACAGAATACGCAGCTGAAAGAAATTGCCGTTAAACAGGCCGATAAATGGAAACCGGTGCAGGAAAACGGTATTAAAGATGTGGTAAAAACGAGTAATACCGAAGACAAATTGCGGGCGATTTTAGAAAATAAGCAGCGCACTATGGCCGAAATGTCACAGGAAAAAATGCGCGAACAGCAGCAAACTGCCAACGCGGACAAGGCTTTGCGTACAGCGGAGATGATTCGCCGGATGAATCAGAATTCCGGATAATTTACTTTGTATAAAATATCTTTTGAATCCAAGTTGATTTTTTCCAGCCACGGATAAACTTGTTTTCCGGTTATGATTTTACCGTAAAATTTAGCGGTATTCTGCTCCGGCGAGGCATAGTATTTTGAATTGTTACAGCGGCTGAAAGCCATAAAGATATATTCAACCTGATGTTTTTGCAGCAGTTTTTTGATTTCTGCTTCATCGGAAGAAAACAATATTTTATAATTATCGGCAATACCGGCAACGGCTGTATGATACGGGATGGCAACAGTTTTGGCATTGCGGTCAAAAATCAGCTGCGGCGCGTCAAAAGTATCGGTCAAAATGACGCTGTTTTGCGGAATTTCTTCGGATTTCAGCAGAGATGTTTCTTCATATTGGAATGAGGCAAGCAAAAATAGCGCTGCACAGATATAATCAAAAGCCAGGCACTTATCAAATTTTGTTAAATTTGCAGGGCTGAACAGCCGGTTAATAAGAATAGTGTTCAAATAGGCAAAAACACACAATTCATACGGTATAAAGCGAACCGCTAAAAGTGTCGGAACAAAGAAAAAGGCCGCTAAAAAGGCTAAGTTAAGATTTACGGAGCGTGTTTTTTGCGGATTATATGATAAAACAAGCAATGTTAAAATTATTTCAAAAGCCATAATTTCCAGCAGATACATAAAATGCCAGAGCGGCCTCATTTCTGTAATATAAGGCAAAAAGAGCTGTTTGGCTTCTGTTTTGTAAATTGGAGCGAAAATAACCGAAAAACCGAAAATTCCGTAAATTACGGCAGCGGAAACAAGCATGCAGCATAGTCCGCCGCTGATTTTGGCTATGCTTTTTTGCGGCTTAAACAGGGCTAAAATGTAAAATGACAGGCAAATAAGCAAAGTAAGTACAACATGAATCAGCGACAGGCGGGTAGTGTCCGGCTCAAAATAGCCTCCGTACGGCGGATTTAGCAAAAATGCCGCGGCGGTGGCGCAGAACAGCCCTAAAGAATAGACTTGCAGATGTTTCAGCGACAGTTTGCCGAACAGCCAATTCAGGCTCAGCAGACTCAAAATTGAGGCGGTCAAAATAAAGCCTTCAACGGCGGAGGATATCCAAATTCCGCAGCCGGCCAAAATTCCGGCAAAAAATAATATGCGGAGGCGTTCTTTGGCGAGGTTTTGCAAAACGGCGCTGATGTTATAGGCGAAAAATAAAAATATAACCGAGTGATGATCGGGACGGGTAAAATCAAATACCAAATAAACTCTTATTAAAAAGAATAAGGATAGGGCAAGGCTGAAGAACAGAACTTTCGGCGTTTGTTTAATATATGGTTTTAAGCCCCAAAAAATGGTTATCAAGCTTAAAGCCAAGCAGAGCGGCGACAGCAGCATTCCGCTGTAAAATACAGCGTCTTTAAGCGAAAAAAACAGCATAAACGGCAGAGCCAAAGCCGCCCACAGAATATCGAGCAGGCGCGTAAAGTGTAAAATTTCTCCGGACGGCGGGTTGCCGAAAGGATAAATTTGTTCGTACCAGCTGAAATTCTGCAGCCAATAAATCAGGCGGGAAGCATGGGTGTAGCAGTCAGTGTCAATATAAAACAACTGATTAAACCGCAGATAAGTAAAAAGGATGTCGCAGCCGGTGTAAACGGCTACAATGCCGAAAATCCACCAATATAAGTGATTGGTAAAGCTGTTGCATATTTTAGCGGTAACATTATTCATCAGTTCAGGCTCTTTATGAGGTTCGGCAGCAGGTCGACAGTTTGCTGAGCGGCATTTTTCCAAAATTCAGCATATTGCTGTTCCGAAAACGGATGTCCAGGAATGTCGCTGATTTGGCGCAAGCAGAGCAGGGGCTTGTTATAGATATAGCAGGTTTGGGCAATGGCCGCGCTTTCCATATCCACAGCCAAAGCCTCCGGAAAATGCCGGCTGATTGCGGCAAGTTCATCGGCTTGAGTGATAAATTTATCGCCGCAGCAGATAAGTCCCCGCGGGTAGCCCGAAAGTTTGCCGATTAACTCCGGAGCGGAATGATACAGCGCCGGAAATTCCTGTATTTGCCCGTAAGCGTTTGGTTCTCCGCACCACACGTCGTGATAGACAATATCTGTGCCAATGATATATTCGCCGATATGCAGCTTGTCGCTGAGCCCGCCGGAAATACCGATATTCAAGATAAAATCCGGTGCGAAAGTTTCAATTAAATCGGCGGTGCAGAGAGCGGCGTTGACTTTGCCGATGCCGGAAACAACGGCAAAAAGCTCGCAATTTTCTAAAATTCCGTGATAAAAAGTATGATTTTTGCCTTTTTCTTTAGTAAAATCAGACACGGCAGAGGCAAAAAGCTCCAGTTCTTTATTCATGGCGAAAATAATGCCGATTTTTTTCATATTATAGCTCCTTTTTTTTGCTTAAAATAACAGGCGGCGGCAAAATTGGCAATATAAAAACTTGACAATGCACAAGGCTTGTGCTTAATATATGCGGTGCGGGAATGACAACCGCAATGTGGATTTATAACCGACTTGTCCAGCAGTCAAATGGACTAAAAAGGAGAAAAGATATGTTAAAAACAGCCGAAGCTGTGTCTTTGGGACACCCTGATAAAACAGCAGATTATATTTCAAGTTATATTTTGGACAGATGTTTGGAGCAAGACCCGTCTGTGCGCTATGGCGTTGAAGTTATGGTAAAAAATCAGACTGTAGTTTTAGGCGGGGAAATCAGCGGTAAAATTTCGTTTGAATTTATGGAAGAGCATGTGCGGCAAGCCGTGCGGGAAATTGGCTATGATGCTCGCTATGCCAAAATTTGGGGCGATGAAGCCCTGAATGCCGATAAAGTGCGGGTTTTGGATTTAATCAGCTGTCAATCGGCGGAGATTGCTCAGGGCGTGGAGCGTGACGGCTGGGGCGATCAAGGAGTGTTTGTGGGCTATGCCTGTCAAGGAAACGGCAATATTCCGGCCGAATTATATTTGGCGCGGCGTTTGTGCAAGGCTTTGTATGAAAAAGCGCGTTTGAGCGATAATTTAGGTTTGGATATTAAAACCCAGATTACTATGGACGGCGGCAAAATCAAAACAGCGGTAGTCGCTATTCCGATGAAACAGCAAGAGGAGCTGCGGCCGTTTGTGGCGGAAATTTTGGAGCAGGAGCCGGAAAAGCTGATTGTAAACGGCACCGGCTGCTACACTTGTCATTCCAGCGTGGCGGACTGCGGCGTTACAGGGCGGAAGCTGGCGTGCGATTTTTATGAAACTGCGAGCCCTATCGGCGGCGGTTCGCCTTGGACCAAAGACGCAAGCAAGGCGGATTTGACACTGAATTTATATGCCCGCCGGTTAGCGGTGGAGAACTTAAAAGACAATGACGAGGCTTGGGTGTATCTTTCGGCTTGTATCGGGCGTTCGGAGCTGCCGAGCGCGGTTTTGAAGACCCGTAAAGGCGATAAATTTGCCGAACAGTTGCTGGCGGTGGAAAGCCGTCCGTCTGTTTTGATTGAACGCTTGGGCTTAAATAAACCGGTGTTTGCCAAGCTTTGCCGCGAAGGTTTGCTTTGATGACGCTTGACAAGCGGGGCTGATTGCCGTATTTTGTCCTCAAGTTTTTAATTTGAGGACATTTTTTTGATGACAAAGCAAGAGTTATTGGCTCCGGCCGGAGATATAGAAGCCGGCTATGCGGCGCTTTATTACGGTGCGGACGCGGTTTATTTGGGATTGCCAAAGTTTTCGGCGCGGGCGACTGCGACAAACTTTGACGAACCGGCATTAAATGAATTTACGGCCTACGCGCACCACCTGAACCGCAAGGTTTATGCAGCGATTAACACTGTTTTGCAGGAAGACGAGCTGCCGGATTTGCTGCAAATGCTGGATATGTGCGTGCGCTGCCGGATTGACGGTGTTATTTTGCAGGATTTGGGCGTGGCAAGGGTTATGCAGGAAAAATATCCGCAGATTGAGCGTCACGCCAGCACGCAAATGGCGGTGCATAATAAGGAAGGCGCGCTGTTTTTGCAAAAAATGGGCTTTAAACGCGTGGTTTTGGCTCGCGAGCTGACTTTGGCGGAAATCAAAGAAATCGCCGCTATTCCTAACTTGGAAACCGAAGCTTTTATTCATGGTGCATTATGCTATTCTTACAGCGGATTATGTCAGTTTTCGGCTTTGGAATACGGGCGCAGCGCCAATCGCGGCAAATGTCTGTATCCGTGCCGGGCCTGCTTCAAAAGCGGCGGAAAAGAAGCGCATTATTTTTCTATGAAAGATATGGCTTTGCAAGAAAAAGTACTGCAAATGCCGGTGACTTCGCTCAAAATTGAAGGACGTAAAAAATCCGCGCTGTATGTGGCGGCGGTAACTGATTATTATCGGCGGATTTTGGACGGAAAAGGCGCAGATTCCGAACGTGAAGAACGGATTAAGCAAATTTTCTCCCGTCCGTGGTGTCAATTCCATTTTGAGGGCAAAAACAAAGATATTATAGACCGTAATTTTGTGGGACACAGAGGCTTGCCGGTCGGTGAAGTGGAACAAAGCAGCCATGGCTGGCTGCGCTTTAAGACAGCGCATAAAATCGCGCGTCACGACGGTTTGCAGATAGATATTCCGGGAATGGAAAAGCCGTTCGGCTTTGCGGTGCAGAAAATACGCGTCAATAAACAGAATGTGTTTGAAGCAAAATCCGGTGCGGTGGTGGAAATTGAATTGCCGCGCCAATGTCCGCCGCTGGGCAAAGGCTGGAAAGTTTATTTAGCCTCTGCCAGCGAAGTAAAAGGCGCTTATCATTATGAAAAACCTAAAGCAGGATTATATCGCAATAATAATGATATATCAGTTGAAGTTAAAGTTTTGGATAATTGCATAACCGCTAAATCCGGCGCTTATGCGGCGGAGGTCAAAGGACAGTTTGCGCCGGCGAATAATCCGCAGAAAAGCCAAGAAGCAATACAGGCGGCGTTTGCCAAAACCGGCGATACTAACTTTAACTTGGCTGAATTACATATTGAAAATCCATATAATTTGTTTACTCCATCTTCATTGCTGAATGAATTGCGGCGGGAACTGTATAGCCAAATTAAGTTTGAACAGCCGGCTGTGGCTTTGCCGGGAACGGAAACACGGGCAAAAGGCAGTTGGCAGCCTAAATTTGCGGTAAAAGTTGATAATCTTAACTATCTGGAAAATCTGGATTTAAATAGTATAAGTGAAATCATTTATTTAATCAGCCCCAATAGTGATTTGAGTGGATTAAGCAAGCTGCCGAAAAATAAGGTTAGGATAGCTTTGCCGGCGGTTTGTCGTCATCCGCAGCTATATGCCGGGATTATTGCTAAATTGCTTGCCGGCGGCTACAAAAAATGGGAAGCGGCCAACTATTGGGCCTTAGAGGTTTTGCCGCTGAATCAGCTGGATATCAGCTTTGATTCATCTTTGTATATGCTGAATACGCAGGCAATAGCCATGGCAAAGGAAATCAGAGCTTCTAAAGTTACATTGTCGCTTGAAGATACTAAAATAAATATTTGTAAAATAATTGAAAAATCTTGTTTGCAAACAAGCCTGATTATTTATCAAGATGTTCCTTTGTTTACAAGCGTGGGCTGTATCAGAGATAATGATTGCCGCAGTTGTGCTCATGGCGAAAAGTGGTTTGATATGGAACAAAACGGCCATAAATACAAAGCGTTATCGCGTGATTGTCAAGTAATGATGTTTGACGCAGCTCCGTATTGCATAGCTGCCGAGGCTCAAGATTTGCAGCCGGATTATTTCCGTATGGACTTTTGCTATCGTCCGTATACGGCTGAAAAAGTCGCGGCGCTAGTTGATAAGTTACTTAAATTTAGCGATATATCTAACTGTATTAGTGGAAATTTCCAAAACGGTAATATATAAAAAATCGGCGGGAGCGAACCTGCCGATTTTGATTCTTTTAGTTGACTAGAGTTACTGTTAAAGCAATAAGTACTCCGAGTATTGCGAGGAGAGAAATGAGACCGATAAGCTGCGCCATACCTACAGATTCTGAAGTTTTATATGGCGAATGACCATGCTCTTCGTAATAGTTGCGAGCATATTTGCGTTTTTCAGGATCTGAGATTTTGTTGATTGAGTTTTTATCTACACATTGACAAGCAATGCACATAATAACAAAGATGAAAACACATGCACCTAGCACCCAAAAAGCAACCTCTACATTCAAAGCTGTTAAAAACATAATTATAAAAATTTAATTAGACACAAATATTAACTTATGTCTATAAAGATAACATATTAGAGAAATTTGTCAAGTAAAAAATTTTCGTGATTTATATTTTTTGCTTGAAATATAGGGTTTTGTTTAATAACATAATTTTGAAAGCGTTATAGCGCTTTTAGGGCGTAGCAACCCTTTATAAACACAGTCGTTTTCGCATAAACGACTTAAATTCTGTTATGCCGATTTCTGCCGGTTAGGCGGATGTCGGCTGAATAAGGCTATGAGCTGAATAAGCCGAGCCGTTTGTGTTTATACGGTTTGCTAACATCCGCCCGCTTTCGTCAGATTGCGGGTTTTGTTTTTTGTAACAAATTGGAGTTAGATATATGTATAAAAGTTTAGAAAAAGGTCGATCCATGATTGAAATGCTAGGCGTACTGGCCATTATTGCGGTGCTGAGTGTGGGTGGTATTGCCGGATATTCCAAGGCTATGGAAAAGTGGAAGATGAATAAAACAATAGAAGAATATAGTTACCTTTTTTCAGGATTGCTCGAAAATATAGATGAATTTAGACGGCTTCCTAATGATACAGGATTAACAGAAGTTGTTGAAGCGGGTAATTTGGTTCCGGGAACTTGGAAAAAATTAAACAATCGAGGATTTATTGATGCTAACGGCAATCTGGTTAATATTTTTACACGGAAGAACAGGCTGGTTATTGATATGTATTTAGGCAGCTTCAGCCTTAATGATGAAGGTAAAGGCGCATCTCTTTCTTTTTCTCCAAAGTTTTGTTCAGAACTAATGCAAAATGTTGTAACTCCGTTAGCATCTGTTTTATATGAAGCATGGTTTACAAACAGCGGTATTGCATATTATGGCGATGCAATGGATTGCCGGTATCATACGTGTATTAGAAATGTGTCATTTAGCGACATTAAAGAGGCGTGTAATTATTGCAAAAAAGAAAGTGAAAAATATTGCGGCTTAATTTTTGAATTTTGATTATTTTCGCAGTCTGATTTAGATATGCTACAGGCGGATAGCGGCTCTGTTATTTGTGAGAGTTATTCATTTGACATTTATTTTTAGTTGATATATACAAAAATAGTCCGGTGGGTAGACCGGACGTAATCTCAATAACGAAAGGGGTTAAACCATACTTAACTCATTTCTGAGTTGAGTATAGCCTATTTTTCCTTGTGTGTCAAGTTTTAAATAGGTGCGGTTTTTCCCCTTTCCAATAACGAAAGGTAAAATAATGATAATTAGATTGATTATTGTTATTCGGAAATTCCGAATTTACATTTCTATCAAACGATAGTTTTGTAGGAACAGCGGGAGTAATCTCGCTGTTTTTCATTTTATGCTTGATATTCATTAGGGTATGCTATATAAAAATTATGTCGGTGTTCGAGCACCGACATATTTCTTAACAACAAGAACAAAGTTAAACGGTTCTTAACTTTATTCTAAGGTTAAGATAGCATATATTTTGTCGAATGTCAATAGTTCATAAGAATATATGCGTGAGTTTGGCTTTGTTCTTTATTTTTATAAAGGATAAACTAATGATAATTAAATTGATTATTGTTATTCGCAAACTCAAAATATATTTTTTAGTTCGTAAGGGCT
>CAVGVF010000038.1:0-15489 GCA_963632615.1 uncultured Eubacteriales bacterium | reverse complement strand
ACCCCTCACCCGACACTAACGTGTCGACCTCTCCCGCAGGGGGCGAGGTTTTAAATAATGACTTACATAAGGGTTTAAATGTCGTGTGTCAATACGCCTCAAAACTCCTTGAAACTGCGGAGAGTGGTGTAGATAAAGTGGTTTCTAGCTGCGAAAAAAATCCTAGTGTACATTTGAGGTACATGAATTTTTTGAGACAGCGTAAAACTGCTTTAGATGCGCCGCTACACGCTGTTTCCTCAGGACGCAGTATGATAGAAATGCTTGGCGTTCTGGCTATTATCGGTGTTTTAAGTGTCGGAGGCATCGCCGGTTATTCTAAAGCCATGCAAAAATTCAAACATGATAAATGGCTGCAGCAAGTTGAAACGCTGATCTTCAATATTAAAGATGCTTATAAAAATGAACATCAATATGGAAAATATAACGAAAACATTCTGCCTACTCTAAAATCAATCAACATCGTTCCGCAAGATATGCTTGATGAAAATAACATGGACTTATTTGGTAACAGAGTATCTGTATCAATGAGGCCTTGGAACAATTATACCAGAATGAATCTAAAATTTCAAATGCTGGCGAACCATGATGCCATACAAAATTGCCACGATTTATTACATTTTGTTCCGTTATATACCAATTATCTTTGGGTTGCAGGAGTATGCGCCGGAAATAATTGTGACGGCCCGTATTTTTACAGAATATGCGGCAAAGCTGCTCCTTCTAATTACATACCTATTGATACCTGCCGAGAATATGACTTAATCAAAGTAATGAATGCCTGCGAAATCTGTGAAAAGCAATCTTGTTCAGTTTTATTATTATTTGATAATAATGCATAAAAAAAGGAGGCTGCTGCACCTCCTTAATATTATTTACTTACTGAAATCATAAATATCAGAACCGTCATCAGGCAAAGCCGGAGCTGCATTTTCAGCAGTAGTTTGAGCCGGAAGAGGCTTGCAGACTTCAAAATAGTTCACGGCATAGCTGGTAAGCGCCAAAGCGACAATCGGCAGCACCACTTTTTCAAACGGGAAATGCGCATGTCCGCCGTTTTTGGCTTTCATCCATTGATAAAACACCGAACTATAAGTCAGAACAGCTGCACCCAGCAGAGTGCAGAACAAAAACGGATCCAGATAAAAAACTAAAATTGGTTTCGGAGTGTAGGTTAAATCCTTAATATAAACACCGGCAATCATAGAAAGTGACAGCACAATCAAAAGCGGATTGCGAAAAGCAAAATTCCAGCCTTTTTTATCGCACCATAAAATTGTCCAATAGCCGATAAGCATCAGCAATGCTCCCGCCCAAACGGCAATCACACTGTCATCAACGCCCAAATTGCGGGCAACTTCCAAACCGACAGCCACTCCAACCGTGCAAACAGCACAAGCCGGATTAGCATAACTCGGCAAAGCATAAATTAAAGCAGCGGCAACAACTAAACCAAAAATCAACATTTTATTCTCCTAGTGTTTTTTTCACAATACGAATTTTAACAGATAAATCAACATATTTTTGCAGATACCAAAAGAAAACCGCCGACAGGGATATATCGGCGGCAAAGGAGAAACAAAAAGATAAAATATAACTATCCGTTTACTGCGGCGCGGCGCTGAGCCATCATCAAAACTGTTTTAGCGGTTTGCTTGTCAAATTCGGCCGGATGTTTTTTCTTAAAATCTTCCTTAAATTTTTTAGGAGAGCCGAAACCTTCCTGCCGATAGGCATTGGCAATCATCGCCAGCATTCCGTCCGTAGACACATCTTTGCCGGCCATAGCATTAAATTTGGCGATTGAAGCATTCATTTTTACGGCCGATTCATTATCCGGCAAATTACGGTTTTTCAGTCCGCGACCGGAATGCGAACGTTTAATAACTCCGCTTGCCAAATCTAAAAGTCTGTCTTTATCTTTTGCAGCGTTTTCCAGCAATTTCATAAACTGCTGACCGGCAGTAATTTTTTTCTTTTCAGGCATAGCGCACCTCCGTTTTCATAATTATATTTTATGCTTTCAGCATACCATAAAAACAAAGGACACGCAACAGATTTTTTTAGTGATTGCGTTCAATAATAAAGCGGGCAAGTTCTTGTAAAATTTCAGCTTTTTCGCCAAAGATATTAACCGCTTCAATAGCTTCATCCGTAAGTTTCTGTGCTAATTTTTTGGCTTCGGCCACGCCGAAACGGCTGACAACGGTAAACTTGTTTTGCGCCTCATCTTTATGCAGAGTTTTCCCCATCAGCTTTTGGTCGCCTTCAAGGTCTAAAATATCATCGCTGATTTGAAAAGTCTGCCCGATTTTGCGGGAATAATTAACCAAAGCCTGCCGCTGCTCCAGCGAAGCTTTTCCCAAAACCGCTCCGGCTTCGCAGGCATAGCGCAGCAAACGTCCGGTTTTCATTTCTTCCAGACGGGCGATAATGTTTTCATCGCCTTGGTCTGTTCCGGTGGATTCGGCATACAAATCCAGAGTCTGTCCTGCGACCATGCCGCCGAAAGCTCCGGCAGCGTCAGAAAGCAGCTGCACCAAAGTCAAACGGATTTCCGGACGGATTTCCAGCGCTGTTGATAGAACTCTGAAAGCATAAGTCAAAAGCCCGTCGCCGGCCAAAATAGCCGTGGCCTCGTCAAATTTTTTATGACAGGTCGGATTACCGCGGCGCAAGTCATCATTATCCATGGCCGGCAAGTCATCATGAATCAGTGAATATGTATGCAGCATTTCCAAAGACGCCGCCGCCGGCAAAGCTGTTTTGTAATCAACATCAAACAAAGCCGCGCATTGACACAGCAAAAAAGGGCGCAAACGCTTGCCGCCGTTCATCAGTGAATAGCTCATCGCTTCAGCCACTCGCCTTTCCGCACCGTCCGGGAAAAGAAAATACTGCGGCAAATCAGCGTTAAATTTTGCCGAAAATTCGCTTAAGTTTTGTTTGATATTTGTCATTATTCTTCCACCTTATCCAAAGGTTCTGTCGAAACGACACCTTCCGGTGAAACATTGATTTTTTCAATTTTCAACTGCGCCGCCTTGAGTTTTTCTTCGCAAAATTTTTTTAAGGCTGTCGCTTTTTCATAAGCTTCGACCGCATCATCCAGTTTAATTTTTCCGCCTTCCAGCTCACGCACAATGCTTTCCAGCTGCACTAAAGCGTCTTCAAAGCTCAATTTGCTTAAATCTAAATCTTTCATTTTTATTCTCCATTAACCAGCAGCTTAGCTCATTAGTTTATTTTTACAACGAGATTCTGCAACTTATTAAACTATTTATCGGCCAACCCTGCGCTTTTGGTTTATAGGTAAAACCGGCAAAATGTGCTATATTAAAGTTGCTATGAATTTTCATAGTTTTATTCCTGAAAAAAAATCGGTCTGCCGCGACATTGCGGCAGGCCTTGACTTGTCTTGACTGTAAAAAAAATTGGGTATATACTGCGCAAAGTTAATTAAATAAAGGAGTTTGTAATGGCAAAAATCTCATGGCGTCCCGGAACATTGATGGCACCGCTGCCACCGGTGTTGGTTTCTTGCGGCACAATGGGAAAGCCGAATGTTATGACGGCGGCCTGGACCGGCGTTTTATGCAGCGATCCTACTTTGGTGTATGTTTCGCTGCGCCCATCGCGCTATAGCCATGAAATTATCAGCCAAACCAAAGAATTTGTGATAAATCTGCCAACCGTAGCACTGGCTAAGCAAGTTGATATGTGCGGCGTCAAAAGCGGGCGCAATGTAAATAAGTTTGAGCTTACCAGCCTGACCGCCGCGCCGTGTTCTAAAATTGCCGCGCCGCAGGTTGCCGAGTCTCCGATATCGCTGGAATGCCGCGTGCTGGAAATCAAACACCTCGGCACCGAAACCCAGCCGGCCACGCACGATATGTTTTTGGCTGAAGTGCTGTCGGTCAATATCGATGACCAATATTTAGACGAGAACAACGCCCTGCATTTAGAAAAAGCGGTTTTATTAGCCTATGCGCACGGTTTTTATTATGCTTTGGGCAAACAGCTTGGAAAATTCGGCTGGTCGGTGGAAAAAGACGCCACCAAGCGTAAACGCGCCGCAAAAGAAAAGGCCGAAAAGTCCGAAAAGAAAAAAGCCTTTGCCAAGCACAGTGATTTTAAGCGTAAAGACTTTAAGAAAAACGCTAGAGAAGATAAAAAAGGTTTCCAACCGCATAGCCGTAAATTCGGCGAGCCTAAAGAATTTAAGACAGACGGGCGGAAAGCTTTTAAACGCGGAACAGCCGAGCGCAAACCGTTCAAAAAAAGAATACCGGCGGAATATAAACCGGCCGAACGCAGAACCCCTCGCAAAACTCTAACCCTAAAAAAATAGGTGATATATGGCGGATAAACATCTGGATTTCAAAATAGATTATCAAAATTTGTCGGTGTATGATGAATTTAACGCCGATAAAATACAATATCCGCTTATCCTTTCCATTCCGCACAGCGGAACCTTTTTTCCGCCGGAATTTTTGCAAAATGTCCGCTTTGATGAAAAAACTCTGCGCCGCAACGAAGATTTGCTGGTTGATGAACTTTTGAAAGGCGCTGTTGACAAGGGCTTAACCGCCATCAAAATGAACATTACCCGCACTTTTGTAGACCTGAACCGCGACCGGCTGGAGCTTGACCCGACCATGTTTTATAATTATCCCAAAGAAAAGGATATTTTATATGACAAGCATTGCCGCGTCGGGCTGGGCGTGATTCACCGCATTAACTTTAAACGCGAGAACCTTTATGACGGACTGCTGAACTATCATGAAGCGGAAGAACGTCTGAGCAAGGTTTACGATGTATATCACAATCGGCTGCAGCAGCTTATCAATAAGTGCCTGAAAAAGTTTGGCTTCTGCGTGGTTTTGGATTGCCATTCCATGCCGTCTAAAATTTGCTCAATTATTGACGACCGCTCCGGTATTGATGTTTGTCTGGGCAATTTGTTCAGCCAAAGCTGCCCGCAGGAATACAGCGACTTTTTAGCCGCGCAGTTCTGGGATTATAATTACAATGTGCAGGAAAACTGCCCGTATTCCGGCGCTTTTATCACTTTCAACTATTGTCAGCCGCGCCGCAAAATGTACACTCTGCAATTAGAATTAAACCGCTCACTTTACGCTGATGAAGATAATCTCTGCAAAAACGCTGAATTTGATGAAGTCGCTGATGAAGTGAGCTCTGCGGTTATAAACTTTGCCGAATATTTAAAACGAGTATAATCAAACATTGTTATCAAAAATAACTAAATAGATTTTACGGATTCACATAAATATATAAATTGCAATATCCGTCCACATTGCACCAACTGCAAAAATTTTTAACTTCTGACAATGTAATTGTCCTTAACTTTTTTTGATAAAAGCCGTTTCCCTTTGAATTATTTATAGAATCTTTATCATATTGATACATCGTAACTTTTTCTATATCGCTCGCATTTTGCTGTGCCACGAATACAGCGTTTTCACAAAAATCAGCAGCACTGGGAGAAAGCATGGATGAATTATGCTGCAACCCCAATCGAACAATATATTCCAACCTGCTTGATGTACTGCCGTCGCTGTTTTTCCAACTGACAATACCATAATTAACATCCAACCTATTGCCGTCTTTATCCAGCAGCCACTCGTTTTTATAGGTCATACCATCCGGAACAGCTCCCAGTGCCACAAAAATATCCGTAACCTGTTTTGATACATCATTTTTCAGCGAAAAAAATTCCGAACGTAAATTTATGGCATTAGCGAATATTTGTACTAATAATTCCTTTTGAATGTTAGAACGGTGTATTCTCATCGCTTTTGTAAACCCGGCAATTCCTCCGACAGATAACACGGCGATAATTGCCAGCACGCCCAGCATTTCTATCATTGAGCGGCCAACACAATTACCTGTCACACTTGGCTTTGAGCGAAGCGAATTCGCCGAGTGTCCAGGATGGTACATCCGATTCAAAAACTTACAGCAAACACTAAGCCTGCATCCCCAGCACCCGTCATTGCCGGACTTATTCCGGCAATCTTGGCTGAACCGGTACTTATGCAATAATAAGGCTAATTTATTGACTAAGTTAGTCACTTGTTGCACCAAGATTACCGGAACAAGTCCGGTAATGACGGAGAATAAACGAGAGACCGCACTATTTTCTCCTGTAGATTTATCATTATTACATTTCAAATTCTTATACATATTTCTAACTCCGTTTATTGTTATAAAAAAACAAAACCCACCAAAATGGCGGGCGGATGTTAGCAAACCGTATACGAGTAAACGGCTCGGCCTATTCAGCTCATAGCCATATTTAGCCGACATCCGCCTATCAGACAGAAATCGGCACATAAGATTTTAAGTCGCTTATGCACTGCGACTACTCGTAAAAGGGTTGCTACGCCCTAGACAGACTATTGTCTGTCCAGCTACAATTTTATACTAAACCAACCGCAAAAGTAAAGATTAAATAGCAAAAACCGCCGTACTTTTTTTTACGATACGGCGGTTAGTTTCAGTAAAACGCAAAATTATTGAGCGTTAATCAAAGTAATTTCAACACGGCGGTTTTGAGCCTTGCCTTCAGTTGTGGCATTGGAGGCAATCGGATTAGATGAACCGGCGCCGTAAGAACTGATGCGGCTGCCCTGCACTCCGCGCAAAGCCAAATAATTTGCTACAGCTGCAGCACGGCGTTCTGACAGCGGCTGATTGATTTTATCATTACCGGTGCTGTCGGTATAGCCTATAACCTGCAATCTGGTTTTGTCGTATTCTTTAGCCACTAAAGCAACTGAATCCAACACACTGTTAGCCGAGGTTTTAATTGTTGATTCGTTAGTGTTGAAAGTTATGCTGTTCGGCATAATCAAACGGACATTATCGCCGTCACGTGCAACCTGCACGCCTGTTCCGGTTAATTGCTGACGCAGCTTGCTGGCTTGAATATCCATATATCCGCCGGTGGCCGCACCGGTAGCCCCACCGATACCGGCACCGATTAAAGCGCCTTTTTTGCCGCCGACCAAAGCGCCGATTCCGGCACCGGCTGCAGCGCCGATACCTGTACCCCACGCGGTTTTAGCAACTTTGCTTTCGCCGGTGTAAGGATCTGTAGCGCATGCCGACATAAAACATACGGCAACCAAACTTAAAATTATTTTTTTCATTTTTATCTCCTTAAAAATTAGCGATACGAGCCAAAGCCTCTTCAACTTTCGCCTTGTTTTCCTGAGCTTCTGCCTGACGGCGTTTTTCTTCGGCAACCACCGCCGCCGGAGCTTTAGCAACAAAGCTTTCATTGCTCAGCTTGCGGCTGTAGCCTTCCAAGTTTTTATTTAATGTTTCCAATTCTTTTTGCAAACGAGCGCGCTCCGCTTCAAAATCAACCACGCCTTTCAGCGGAATCAAAATAGCGGCTTCACGGCTGACAGTCTGCACCATATCTTTGGTAACTTCTCTGTTTCCTAAAGCCTCAAGTTTTTCCAAACGAGCCAATTTGCAAATCAAAGCATTCTGACGCTCTACCGCGGTCAACGTTTCGGCAGCAGCGTCTTTTACATAGGCATGCAGTTTAGCGCCTGCCGGCAAGTTCATTGACGAACGCAAAGAACGGATTGCCGAAATAATATCTATAGCACGGTCAATTTCATTTTTATCGCCAGCATTTACGGTTTCGTTTGCCGGCCAGGACGCATGAATCAGCTTGCCGGAACGGGCTGTCAGATTATCCCACAGCTCTTCGGTAATAAACGGCATAAACGGATGCAGCATTACCAAAATTCTATCCAAAGTCCAAGCCGTTACCGCGCGGATTTCTTTAATTTCTTCAGCATTTTCGCCATAGAAAATCGGCTTAATCAGTTCAATGTACCAATCGCAGAATGTACCCCAAACAAATTGGTAAACCGCATTTGCCGCATCCGAAAAACGGAAGTTGTTTAAGTTTTCCGTAACTTCGGCCGACGCTTCTTTGGCCTTTGCCATAATCCATTTGCTGATTTCCAGTTTAGCGGATTTAACCTCAAAATCTTTTACGGAGTAGCATTCGTTCATCTCACAGAAACGGGCTGCATTCCACAATTTTGTGGCAAAGTTGCGGTAGCCCTGAATGCGGGAATCCGACAAATTGATATCGCGGCCTTGAGTTTCCATCGCCGCCATAAAGAAGCGCAGAGCATCGGCGCCGTATTTTTCAATGGTTTCCATCGGGTCAACCGTGTTGCCTTTGGACTTGCTCATCTTACGGCCTTGCTCGTCGCGCACCAAACCGTGAATATAGCATTTTTTGAACGGCACGCGTTTCATCATATACATGCTCATCATCATCATGCGGGCAACCCAGAAGAAAATGATGTCAAAGCCGGTAACCAAAACCGAAGTCGGATAAAATGTTTTCAAAAATTCGGTTTCGTCCGGCCAGCCCATAGTTGAAAAAGCCCACAAGCCGGAAGAGAACCAAGTATCCAGCACATCGGTTTCGCGGGTCAACTCAACTTCTTTGCCATAGTGTTTAGCGGCAGCGGCTTTAGCCTCTTCTTCATTTTCTTCACAGAAAATTTCGCCGTCCGGGCCATACCAAATCGGCATTTGATGTCCCCACCACAGCTGACGGGAAATACACCACGGCTGAATATTGCGCATCCACTCAAAATAGGTCTTTTCGTAGCTCTTCGGCACAAACTGCATATCGCCGTCTTCCACCGCTTTAATCGCGGCAACTGCCAATTTCGGAGCGTCAACAAACCATTGATCGGTCATTAAAGGTTCAATAACCACGCCGCTGCGGTCGCCGTACGGAATAACCATCGGGTGATCTTCAATTTTATCCATCAAGCCCAATTCAGTCAATTTTTCAATAGTTTTGGCACGGGCTTCCATGGTAGTTAAACCGGCATACGGAGTGTTTTCATTTAAAGTAGCATCCGGATTCAAAACGTTAATCATCGGCAGATTATGACGTTTGCCGACTTCAAAGTCGTTAAAATCGTGCGCCGGAGTAATCTTAACCGCACCGGTTCCTTTTTCCGGGTCGGCATGTTCATCGCCGATAATCGGAATTACGCGGTTAATAATCGGGATAATGCAGTTTTTGCCGATTAAATGCGCCAATTTCGGATTATCTTTAGAAACAGCTACAGCCGTATCGCCGAACATAGTTTCCGGACGGGTGGTGGCAATGTGGATATATTCGCCCTCTGCCCCCTCAATCGGATATTTATAGTAATACATTTTGCCGACAGTTTCTTTTTGCACTACTTCCAAATCAGAAACGGCCGTACCCAGCTTAGGATCCCAGTTTACCAGTTTTTTAGCCTTAAAAATCAAACCGTCTTTATACAGCGAAACAAAAATTTTACGCACGGCGCGGGAAAGTCCCTCATCCATGGTAAAGCGCTCGCGGCTCCAGTCGCAGGAAGCACCCAAACGGCGCAGCTGACGGCAAATCGTCCCGCCGGATTGCTTGCGCCATTCCCAAACTTTTTCAATAAACTTTTCACGTCCCAAATCGTGGCGGGTAATACCTTCCTTAGCCAAATTGCGTTCAACCACCATCTGTGTGGCAATACCTGCGTGATCTGTTCCCGGCTGCCACAAAACCTTTTTTCCCAGCATGCGGTTATAGCGGATTAAAATATCCTGCAAAGTGTCGTCCAGCGCATGTCCCATGTGCAGAACACCGGTCACATTCGGCGGCGGAATCACAATCGAAAACGCTTCATTTTTACTTCTCATATCCGGCTTAAAATCGCCGTCATTTTCCCATTTTTCATAAATTTTTTCTTCAAAGTCTTTTGGATTATAGTTCTTTTCTAACATTTTTCATTATTCCGTTTTTACGTTATTTTTTCAGTAATTGCATAAAAAATCTGGGAGGAAAATAGACCGTTCAGGCCAAAGAATTTTCCTTTACGCGCACTCGGTCGTCCAAATTGTCATTGGAGTTTGACACATCGGTTTTTACTGCGCGTTTAGCAAAATATGTCTGATACTTTTTCATAATTTTTTTAGCCACATCGTCAAAATTCCATATTCCGAGCTGATACGGAATATCCTCACGCTTTACAATCATATTTTTAGACAGTTCAAAAACCTCGTCCTCTTCTTCTTTTTGAGGTTCAAATACCGGTTCTTTCTTTTGTTTTTCCGGCAAAAACTGTTCAAAATATTTACGCTGTTCCTTGTCAATAATCGCCTCGCGGATTGACTTTAGAATAGAATCAATAGATGCGTCTTCCGACTTTGCCATAAAATTATGCCTCAAGTTAAAAATTAAACCTGAGGCATAATAACAAAATTTATTTTATTTAGCAATAGCTTTGCTTTATTTATCAATGGATAAAGTCAGCCATTTTCCTTTAGTATTTTGATAATGGCCTTCTGCATCGTAATAATTAACTTTCAAAGCCAATTTCTGAGCTGTCAGCTTACCCATAGACTGCATAAGCTGCAAGCCGGAAACATAGTAATCATGCAAAGCTTTTACTTCATTAACTTGAGAAGTCAGCAAAGTCTGATATGCGTTCAGCACATCCAAAACCGTGCGGTTGCCCAATGCTTCTTCTTTTTGAGTGCCTTCCAAGGCAATAGCCGAAGCCTTTACCTGAGCCTGAATAGAAGTAATATTGGACTTGTTAGCCTGCATAG
Source organism: uncultured Eubacteriales bacterium (assembly GCA_963632615.1). Taxonomy (GTDB): domain Bacteria; phylum Pseudomonadota; class Alphaproteobacteria; order RF32; family CAG-239; genus RUG410. The sequence continues at coordinate 4,836 of CAVGVF010000038.1, read as the reverse complement.
ACTGCCAAGAGCTGGTAACGCCGGCCACAACAGCGCGTTCTGCTTCCAAAACGCCTTCTTGAGCCTGCCATTTTTGATATTTGCTCTTGCGGATTTTGGCACGGGTAGCACCGCCGGTATAAAGAGGCACATTCATATCCAAAGAATATTGAGTGCTGGTTGTGCTCGGATTCTTTTCCATATTATGATTAGACTGCGTGGTTTTGCCACTGGAAGCCGTAAAGCTTACATCCGGCAGCAAAGCGCCTTTATTGCTGCTGACGCTGTAAGAAGCTGAATCCAGTTGTTTTTTAGCGGCAAGCAGAGAATAGTTGTTGCTGCGGGCATAATTCATAGCCTCATCAAAGCGAGTCGGAAACATTTTGGTAATAGAAGCCGGATTCTGTAAATCTTTCGGTTCTTTGCCGACCATCTGCAAATAGGTAGCTTTAGAAATAGCCAAGTTGCCTTCGGCCGAAATCACATCTGACTGAGCCTGTGCATAGCTGGCGCGGGACTGAGCCACGTCTGTGCGGGTAACTTCGCCCACATCAAAACGGGCTAAAGTTTCATCCAGCTGTTTTTTGAGCAGACGTTCATTGTTTTTTTGCAGACGGACGATTGCTTCATCGCGCATAACATCCAAATAGGCAGTAGAAGCGCCGAGCAACACTGTCTGTTCTACCGCGTATAAATCCTGAATACCGGCTTTTGCGGCGGAGTCTGCGGCTTTTACGGCGTTATAAGTCGAAAATCCGTTAAATATCGGCTGAGTAATACTGCCGTTATAGCCTTTCTGATATCCGTCAACAGTGGCGTTTCCGGTTTGTCTGACATGCGTATCCGAATAGTTGCCGTTTAAGCCGATGGTCGGACGGAATCCGGAACGGGCGGCGGCTGCATCTTCATTGGTTGCGCCGCTGGCAGCACGCTGTCCATGCAAAGTAGGGTTGCTGTTATAGGCTTCGCTCATCGCCTCATAAATTGTATCTGCGTTTGCGTTGGCACAAATAAATGCACTCAGCGAAACGGCTAAAAGTAACTTTTTATTCATTGCTATCACTCTGTATAAATTCCTTATTTTCACATTTTCAGCTATAAAGCCAAAAAATTTAAAAATCAAACAATATCTTCTTTTCAGAAATAAAAATGTTATATTGTTAAGTAATTTTCAATCAATTTCGGCTAGTGTCCGGTATAAAAAGGTATGTTAAAAATTATGGGAGATAAAACTGTGGTAACAGAAAATAAAAGTGTTATGGATGAAATTGACCGCGCTCGTTTGAAACTTTCTATCGAGCATTATGCAAAATATTTTATCGGCAAACGCAACTGCGAGCTGACTAAAGAAGAAGCTTTTAAGGTTATTGCCCTGGCTGTCCGCGAATTTGCCATGGATAGAATGTATGACACCATTGCCCGCTATAACAAGCAAGGCACAAAACGCATTTACTATTTATCTATTGAATATTTAATCGGCCGTTCACTTGAAAACAACCTTTATAATCTTGGCTTATATGATATTTTAAAAGACATAAAAATTGAAGGTTTCCCTGATTTTTCATTAAGCGATATTTTTGACGCTGAATATGACCCTGCCCTCGGAAACGGCGGCTTGGGACGCTTGGCCGCTTGCTATATGGATTCTATGGCATCGCTGGGTATTCCGGGATTCGGCTACGGCATCAACTATGAATACGGACTGTTTAAGCAAAAATTTGAAAACGGCTACCAGATTGAACAAGCCGATAACTGGCTGGGCGAAGATTCGCCGTGGCAGTTTGCCCGCACCGACCGCACCGTTACCATTCCGATCGGCGGCAATGTGGAAATGTATAACAAGCCGGACGGCAAAGTCAGCTACGTTTGGGCTAATACGCATACTTTATACGGCGTGCCGTATGATTTTCCGGTTGTCGGCTATAACGGCAAATCCGTAAACTATCTGCGTTTGTTCTCGGCCAAAACCGATGATGAGCTGGATTTGAACATCTTTAACAACGGCGGCTATATTGAAGCCGTACGCGACAAAATCCGCACCGAAACCATTTCTAAAGTTCTGTATCCGTCCGATAATATTGAACAAGGCAAAGAATTGCGCTTGACTCAGCAATATTTCTTTGTTTCCTGCGCTATTCAGGATATTATCCGCCGCTTTATGGAAAAAAGCAACGACTTCAAAAAAATGCCGGATTATGTCTGCATTCAGCTGAATGATACTCATCCGGCTTTGGCGATTGTCGAGATGATGCGCCAGCTCATGGATGTCTACGGGCAGGAATGGGACGATTCGTGGGAAATCGTTACCAAGATTTTTGCCTATACCAATCATACTTTGCTGCCGGAAGCTTTGGAAAAATGGAGCAGCTCTATTATCCGCCGCTTTTTGCCGCGCCATCTGCAGATTATCTATGAAATCAACCGCCGCTTTATGGAATTTGCCCGCAGCCGCTTCGGCGACGATTCGTACAAATTGGGCAAAGTTTCTATTGTGGACGGCGAAGGCGACAACCAGGTTATCCGCATGGCCAACCTCTCTATTGTCGGTTCGTTCTCTATTAACGGCGTGGCCAAACTGCACTCCGAACTGGTTAAACATTCTCTGGTGCCGGAATTTTATGAACTGTGGCCGGAAAAATTCACCAATGTAACCAACGGCGTAACCCCTCGCCGCTGGATGCTGCGCGCCAACCACGATTTAGCCAACCTGATTTCCGACAAAATCGGCACTTCATGGATTACGGACTTAGATCAGCTGCACAACATTGAAAAATATTCTGAAGACAAATCATTTTTGAAAGAATTTTTGAAAATCAAAAATGAAAATAAGCAGCGCCTGGCTCAAAAAGTATACCGCGCAACCCGCATTATGGTAGACCCGAACAGCATGTACATTGTGCACGCTAAGCGTATTCACGAATATAAACGCCAGTTGATGACGGTTTTGCAGATTATCGGCGATTATTTAGCGATTACCCGCGACAACGCACGCCCTATTACTCCGAAAACCTATATTTTTGCCGGCAAGGCCGCTCCGTCATACACTTTTGCCAAACTCATTATTAAACTAATCAACAATGTGGCTGAAGTGGTTAATAATGACGAACGTGTCAATGAATTTTTGAAAGTTGTCTTCATTCCTGACTATAAGGTTTCAGTTGCCGAATATTTGATTCCGGCTGCCGATGTCAGCTGTCAGGTTTCAACAGCCGGCTTTGAAGCCTCCGGCACCAGTAATATGAAATTTGCCCTGAACGGAGCTTTGACAATCGGCACCTACGACGGCGCCAATATTGAAATCCGTGAAGCAGTAGGAGAAGATAACTTTTATCTGTTCGGCTTGACCGATGAACAAGTACGCGGCAAACGCATGACCTATAATCCGCGCGAACTGTATGAAAAATCAGACTATATCAAACGGATTCTGAATGCGGTAAATTCAAGTATGTTCTGTGAAAAAGACTATCCGCAGCTGTTCCGTCCGATTTTTGACACTTTGCTCGGCAGCGACTACTACTTTATTTTGGCGGATATAGAGGCGTTTAATAATGCCGTACACCAGGCAGAACGCGACTATAACGACAAAGAAAAGTGGGCTAAGAAAGCTTTGGTTAATGTGGCTCGTATCGGCAATTTCTCCAGCGACCGCGCGGTTATGGAATACGCCGACAGAATATGGCATATCAAACCGGTTGAAGATTAACCCGCAAGCAAACTTTTACCCCGCTGCTTCCACGCCGCGGGGTATTTTTGTATCAAAAAATAATTGTCACATTACAGCGATTATTTTTTCGGCATGAATTACACAGAGTTTTCATCTGAGGCAATGTCATATTGCTCAAGCAAGAAACATCCTCCTTGCAATAAGTGTCACCATAATACCAAACTGAATTGCCTCCGACCATAATAGCACCGTAAATAGTACTGTGCAGCGGCTGGATGATATTTTTAAACATTTCAAAACAAACTTTATTATTAAAATTATCTGAAGCATTATTTTTCAGTCCGCCTAAATTAAAATCAATAATAACTCCTTCTTTTTCAACCGAAGTCCCATAATTACGCAGCTGGCGATATCTGACATTGACCCAGTTGCCTAAACTGTCTTGTAAAAACGCATCACTCAATTTTATCCAAGAATTTGGAATAATATTTAAGGCTAAAACCGAATCTGTCAAATTTATTTCACCAACTACATTTTCTTGAAAACTTTGACGATGCTCCAACAATCCGAAAATTAAATCATTATATTCTTGAACCAATTTATTAACCTTAAATTTTTCCATAGCCTTGCTATATCCGGCAATCCCGCCCACACTCAGCACCGCGATAATCGCCAACACGCCCAGCATTTCTATCATTGACCGGCCTTGTTCAAAATTCTTATACATATTTCTAACTCCGTAAATTGTTACATAAACAAAACCCGCAATCTATAGAAAGCGGGCGGATGTTAGTAAACCGTGCAATATCAAACGGCTCGGCTTATTTGGCCGATAGCCTTATTTAGCCGACATCCGTCCGACAAACAGAAAATCGGCATAACTAATTAAAGTCGTTTATGCTCAACGACTGATATTGCACAGGGTTACTACGCCCTAAAAACGCTATCGCGTTTTCGGTATCAATTTAACGAAACAAACTAGAAATGTAAATACAAAAAAGGCAGTTCATGTATTTGAGCTGCCTTTTTGTATTTATGTAACAATTTACGGAGTTAGAAATATATATAAGAATTTGAAAAATGGTTTAGGCAGTACGGACATTCGTTTGTTCTCCGTCATTAACGTACGTGACGCACAGTCTGTTCCGGCAATCTTGGTTGAACCGGTACTTATGCAATAATATAGCAAATTT
>CAVGVF010000037.1:5087-15557 GCA_963632615.1 uncultured Eubacteriales bacterium | reverse complement strand
ACCTTGCGATGATTGGATTTACCCCGACAAATGCGCCACAGGCTATAGAAGGCTTTGTATCGTCTATCGCAACCGCTACATCATAGAAAACATCGACTTCATTATCGCTTATAACCGATACGAAGGCAAAGCCTACGAATTCTGCAAACAAGCCAAAGGCAAAGGTGTCAAAGTGATTGAACTGGCGGAGAAGTATATAAAAAATAACGATTAAAAAAGTTATCAATTTATTGAAAAGTAATATTTTTCATGTTATGGTCATAAAGATTGTAATATGGAATTTGAATATGGCGGATTCAATAATTAATTCTGAGGAACACTTTGATAATGGAGGAGCAATAGCTCTGAAAGGTTTTAATTATCAAAATGCTGTTGCTTGTTTAATCGCTATTCAAAATTATAAAAAAGAGAATTTCCTATTATATATAGAAACAAAAGACGATATAGAACTAGATATAAAAGATAAGCATGCTTTTATACAAGTAAAAAGTCAAAATCTGACGTTAAATAATTTATTGACACCAACAAAGAAAAACGGAAATAATAGTATTTTTTTTAAAAATATTAGTAAAAAACATAACAATCCTCTTTATCAGATTGTTTTGATGGGATTGAAAACAGACCAAGAAGGTGTCTTATCAGCATCTGATAATATTGTTTTCGCTAATGAGTACGTATATTCAGAGGAACAGAAAAAGACAATAATTGATAAACTTAAAAAAAATGGAATTTCGGAAGATGAAATAAAGAATAAAATACCAAATTGTCGTTTATACTTTACACCATTTAAAGATAATATAGAAGAAGCTACGCAATTTCTTATTGGTTGCATGAATGAAAATAACATAAAAGTTGATGAGAGAGGAAAAATTATACTAAATGAACTTTTTTCATTAATAAGCCAAAAGGCAGAATTACCAATTAAAGAAAACAATGATGTAAATAAGAAAATAATAACCTCAGAATATTTGTACAAATTATTTGAATCAAAAGAACTTTATAAGAAGAAACAGCAACTTATTAATGACTTGGTTAGTAAAGAAGTAATACAATTTGCTGATAAGATTCGCATAGAAAAGGAATTACTTAGTATACCATCTATCCATAGATGTAGCTATAAAAAATTATCTGAAAATATAGATTGTTTTGATTTTAATTTGAGCACAAAAGAATTATTTGAAAATCTTTATATTCAAGCAACTAAGATACTTCCAGAAGAATCAAAGGAAACACTTTTTGCTATACTTATAGAGATGTATTTTGATAAGTTAGGAGAAAAATAAAATGATATTAACAAAGCTGGTTATATTGGATACCAAAATGAAAGAGGCAAATTCTTTTGTCTTCTCCAATACATCAAATATAATAACATCAGAAGATAGTAATGTTGGTAAATCATGCTTGTTAAAATCAATATATCACTCACTAGGTTTTCCGATAAGAACTATACAAGACAGTTGGGATTTAAAAGATAAGTTATTTAAGCTATATTATAAACATAATGGACAAAACGAATTTATTATAAGATATGGAGATTTATATTGGGCAGACAATAAGTCTATGAATACAAAAGAATATTCTGCGTGGCTACTAGATAAATTAGGAATTGATATTAAACTTGCATTAAAGCAAAAAACGGATATTAGAACAGTTTACCCATCTGCTGTGATTCTCCCTTTTTATGTAGACCAAGATGTCTCATGGTCTTCAATTCCTTATAAGAATGTTGCCAATGACCTTAATCAGTATGATAGCGCCCTTATTCCTAGCGCCTTATTTGAATATATTTTTAATATATCTACACAGGATATTTTGGATAAAAGGGAAAAAATAATATTCTATACCAAAGAGAAAGAAAACATAGAGCAACAATATAATGCTTTAAGTTCATTAAAAAATGAGTTTATGCAAAAAGATATTAATGAATACGTTTTTAATGAAGATGAAGCCAAAAATGATATAAAGCAATATCTTCAGTTGGCAAATGATATTAACAATAAATTAAATGATTTTAAATCAAAGATATATCGGAAAAAGATAGAGATAGATAAACTTAATGTTGAGTTATTAGAACTATCTCACGTTGTAAAAGATACAGATAGTGAGTATAAGAGTATAAAAGTGAAATGTGAACATTGTGGTTCCCTTTTGACAGAGGAACAATCTCTTACGAGAGTGCATCTGATGAATAACAAATATGAAGCCTCTTTACTCTGTGCAAATATACGCCAACAGGTAAAGAAATTAGAGCTAGAAATTTCAGGGCTGATTAATGGAAAAATAGGATTAGAAGAAGAATATAAAAGTATTCTTTCAATAGCTGAAAAGAAACAAGGAGATGTAACATTACAAAAATTTATTGAACAACAAGCAAAAAAAGTATCAAAAGAAAATTTTATTGTAGTGAAAAACAACCTAAACAATAAAATAAGAGAACTAAACGATAATATAAATGAATTAAGTAGAGAAATAAGAAATCTCCAAAAAATTCAAAAAACACTTAAGGATGAGATAGGAAATGAATTCAATATAAAGAAAAATGAATTACGTTTTACATTTCCAAATGCTGCATTAAATGAAGTTGAATTTTTGAAATTTAGGACTATTAAAGGAAGTGGAACCGTTAATAATTTGACTTTCTTTTCAATTTATATCATTTACTTATATTTGTTAACAAAATATTCTATAATAGAACTTCCTATAGGAGTTGATGCTCCGATCAAAGATGAATTAACAGGAGAAAACACTGGGCTGATATATAAGACACTAGAAAAATACATTATGAATACTTCAAAGCAATCATTTGTCGTAATGTTAAAGGATAAATTACCATATATTAATGATAAACACAACATCATAGAACTGACAAAGCCAATATTAAATAAAGAAAAATACGAAACCTTGCTTTCTGAATTTTCATGTATAGCAGAAATTCATGCATAGCGTTTAATATATTAAATGTCTTATTGAACACTAAAGGTCATACAGCTAATTCCCTAAACCTCTTACAGTTATTCGGGTCAAAAGGCTCATAATTACAACCTTCAATCGGTTTGCGCCAAAATGTTCTTTGGAAATAGCCTTTACCATCCTTTTGGTATATGTATTCCAAAGCGATAACTCTAGGGTTATCGGAGATAGCTTCGTTAAATAAGGAGAAGTGTTTCGGTTTATCCATTTGAATACCAAGCTTTGTATATTTCATTGAAGACATTATCCCTGTAATAATATCCGGAACTCTAATAACAGGATCATAAGCATAGTCTTTATTGTTTTCCATAATTTCTGCAGGCAAATGAAGCCAAAAATCTGTTACTCTTCCCTTTAACAGCCTAGCCAATTTATAATTAACTAAGAAAAACAAGAGACCATTGCAATGTGTTGCCATATGATCTCTATCCGAAACCCAATGTGGATGACGACCATTTTCTTTAATTAACAAGAACTCTAAGAGTTGGCTGACAAACTGAGAAACAAACTCTATTTGTGCTAATAACCTCCTTGAATGGCTTTTCTGTTTCATATATTCATAAGATTCTCGCAGACACTTATATCTGTCCTTAATATCCTGCGATGATTTATCCAAATCTTCTGCTTTTTTATAGTCATTAAGCGTAGTTTCCAATTGTTTCAGCAAATCTTGTTCTTGAACCATATTCTTAAGATTCTCAACAACAATGGCTATATGGAAAAAGTACGGCGAATTTTCAAGAAAATTGATGCATCTATCTGGAATATGCGTCATTTTCTTGATGTCACAAGGGATATTAGCTTCAATTTCATGAAGAACTTGCCGAACATAATTATACGGAAATATAGTAAAAGTCAGCGCATCCTCTTTTCCTTTATCATCAAAACAATAATCGCTGAGAATACACCAATCTGCATTCTTCAGTCCTTTTAAGCCTTTTTTATAAGCATTCCAATCCTCCATAAAGCCGAGAATGCTCTTTGTTAATTGAGTTGTTCTATTCATCTCTAGTCCATCCATAGTTTTAAACATAGGTTGAACATTATAAAAAAGCAATATAACGAGCGGCAATTTTTCATTGAAATTTACGATTCTATGTTTTAAACTCAGCGCATTGTTGATTATGGAGATTTTAATAATGTCTGGGACTGAAGCGGAAGCAAGAATAAAGATTAACAAAATGCTTGAGGAAGCAGGATGGCGCTTGTGCGATAGTGAAAATGGTCGCAAAAATGTGGATTTGGAAACAGCAACAACGGTAAGACGAAATGAGCAGGAACGCAAAGGTGCAATAGATTATTTGTTATTAGATAGTCATAATTTTCCACTCTGCGTTTTAGAGGCAAAGAAATATAATATAAATCCTCTATCTGCTAAAGACCAAGCTCGTGCTTATGCTGAAGCCCAAAATATTCGCTTTGTTATCTTATCAAACAGTCAAATACATTACCTGTGGGATATTAAGAGCGGTAATCCGCAAGTTATAACATCAATGCCAACCCAAGAGTCTCTTGAAAATAAAAAGCAATTCAAACCCAATCCCAAGAATTTAACCTCCGTAGAAATAACTAAAGAATATGTTGCTCTCTTAAAGAACCCTAATCTTCTAAACGAGCCGGAATATCAAAACGAAAATACCAGAACGGACTTTTGTTGGAACAACGGCTATCGCATTTTACGCCCTTATCAAATTGATGCTGTTAAAGCTGTTCAATCTGCAGTTGCTGAGGGTAAATCTAGATTCTTGCTTGAAATGGCTACCGGACTTGGTAAGACATTAACCGCCGGAGCTTTGATTAAATTATTTCTTTCAACCGGAAACGCTAACAGAGTTTTGTTTTTAGTTGATAGATTGGAGCTTGAAAATCAGGCTAAGAAAAACTTTGATTCATATTTAAACGCCTACACATCCGTCATTTACAAGCAGAGTAAAAATGATTGGAAAAAGGCACAAATTGTTATCACAACTATTCAGAGCTTGTTAGTTGACAACAAATATAAAAAGCTGTTCTCTCCGACAGACTTTGATTTATTGATTTCAGATGAAGCGCATAGATGTATTGGTGGCAACTCCCGAGCTGTTTTTGAGTATTTTATTGGTTACAAGCTCGGTTTGACTGCTACGCCGAAGGACTACATAAAGAATGTAAACATTGACAAGCTTAAAACTCAAGATCCAAAATCATTAGAACGCCGCATTTTATTAGACACATACAAAACATTTGGTTGCGAGAGCGGAGAGCCGACATTTCGCTATTCATTAATTGATGGTGTAAAAGGCGGATATTTGATAAATCCGCTTATTGTTGATGCCAGAACCGAAGTTACAACAGACTTATTGTCTGAAAAGGGCTATGCTGTAACATCTATTAATGAATATGGTGATGAAGTAACCGAATCAATGTATCAGCGTGATTTTGAAAAGAAATTCTTTTCTGATCAAACAAATGCTGTTTTTTGTAAGACATTTCTTGAAAATGCTTTGCGTGACCCGATTTCTGGAGAGATTGGTAAGAGTTTAGTCTTTGGTGTCAGCCAAAACCATTGTGCTAAATTGGTACAAATATTAAATGAAATGGCAGATAAGGCTTTCCCCGGAATGTATAATTCAGATTTTGCCGCACAAATAACATCCAATGTTATGGATGCGCAGCAATCAACCATAGATTTTGCCAACGACAAGTTACATGGTCGCAGCCGCTTTATGGATGGCTATGAAACAAGCAAAACCAGAGTTTGTGTAACTGTTGGTATGATGACAACAGGTTATGACTGCTCGGATATTTTAAATATTGCTTTGATGCGACCGGTTTTCTCGCCAACAGATTTTGTGCAGATCAAAGGGCGTGGCACAAGAAAACACACTTTCAAATATACTGATGCCAATAAACAAACCGTTACAGCTGATAAAACAAAGTTTAAGTTCTTTGATTTCTTTGCCAATTGTCAGTATTTTGATGAAGAATTTAACTATGATGAAGAATTGAAACTTCCTACAATCGGTACTAAGAACGAAGGTGGCACTCTGCCACCTCCTATGGATGAAATAATTGTTGACGTTCCGGATATCATTAAAACCCTTGATATCAAAGAAGTCGGGGTTCAAGGCATGCGCATTGACCGAGAATTTTTCCAAAAGACCGAAGATGTGATTAAATCAGATCAAGAGATTAAATCAGCTGTTGATAATGAGAACTGGGATAGAGCTATTGCAATTGTGAAGGATAAATATGAAAATCAGCCAGATTTATATATGAACCTTGAAAAGATTAAAAGATCGCAAAATCTTGACCGCCGTGTAACTTGGCGTGAAGTTTTGGAAAAAGTGTTCGGCTTCATAGATGGCTTTAAGAACAAAGATGATTTACTTGAAGACGAATGTGATAAATTCATCTCTATTTACAAGCCTGAACCGGAAGAAGTTCCTTATATCAAGAATTTTATTAAAGCTTATACAGAATATAGTTGGTTCCGTGATATTATAGATAAAAAAGAGTTTCAAAAACTTCATATGCATGCCGGTTTTTCGGTATCTGATTATCAAAATCTTAAGGAGTACAAGGATATACTCCCGACATACATCAAGGAAAACATCAATCTAAACACATATATGTAGGGGATAAACATGCTAGATAAAACCACTAAGACCAAAATAGATACAGCCAGAGATATTTTAGTGGGCAAAGTGCCAAATCCGCAAAGCCAAGTTGAGCTGATTACTATCGCCATGATTTATAAGTTTATGGACGATATGGATATGCAAAACATTGAACTCGGCGGTAATCGTGTGTTTTTTACCGATGATTTAGAGCAATATGCTTGGCGTAAAGTCCTTTCTCCAAAACTCAACAATTGGGAGAGAATTTCTTTATATGCCGAAGCATTGGATAAATTGCAGGTTGCTAAACAAATTCCTGAACTTTTCCGCAAAATATTCAAAGGTGCTTTTTTGCCGTTTCGTGACGGTGCAACCTTAACCCTGTTTTTGAATGAGATTGATGGCTTTAGCTATAACAATTCCGAAAACCTCGGTAATGCTTTTGAATATCTGCTTTCTATTATGGGCTCGCAGGGTGATGCCGGACAATTCCGCACTCCAAGACACATCATTGATTTTATTGTTGAAGTCGTAAATCCAAGCAAAACCGATACTATTTTAGACCCAGCCTGCGGAACTGCCGGATTTTTGATTTCTGCTTACAAACATATTATGGAACAAGCCAAAGAAACAAAAAAGCCATTAACACCGGCACAGCACCAACAGTTAATGCAAAATATTGTTGGTTATGATATTTCGCCGGATATGGTCAAACTTGCTTCGGTTAATTTGTTTTTACATCAGTTTCCGGAGCCGAAAATCTATGAATATGATACTTTAAGCTCTGAAGAACGTTGGGATGATAAATTTGATGTGATCCTTGCCAATCCGCCGTTTATGACACCAAAAGGCGGAATTATGCCACATAGCAAATTTGGCGTAAAAGCTAACCGTGCCGAAGTTTTGTTTGTCGATTATATGATGGAACACCTGAACCTTAAAGGCAAAGCTGGTTTTGTTGTTCCGGAAGGTATTATCTTTCAATCTGCAACAGCTTATAAAGCCTTGCGTAAAATGATGGTGGAAGATAATTATCTGTATGCTGTGGTAAGTTTACCAAGTGGTGTTTTCAATCCGTACTCTGGTGTAAAAACATCCGTACTGTTTTTTGATCGTGAGCTCGCTAAACAGACACAAGATATTTTGTTTGTAAGAGTTGATAAAGATGGCTATGATTTAGGAGCACAACGCCGCCCAATCAAAGATAATGATTTACCAGAGGCATTAAGATTATTGCAGTTGTGGCAAAAGTCTGTTACTTCCGGCACAATTGCTGAAGAACTGAGTAAATCCCAACGAGTTACAATTGTTTCAAAGGAAAAGATAGCTGAAGATGGCGAATTTAATCTCACGGCATCTCGTTATCAACAAGCTCAAGATTTCTCTAATTGCCAGTATGAAATGGTAAAATTAGGTGATGTAGCAGAGATTTCATCAGGAAATTCAGCTCCGCAGGATCAAAAACTATTTGAAAACGGAGTGTATCCATTCTGTCGCACGTCTGATGTAGGAAAAGTTCATATATCAAGTAACTTCTCTGATATTGCCGATAGATTAAATGATGAAGGAATACAAGGATTAACCTTATTTAAGAAAAATACTATTTTAATTCCTAAAAGTGGAGCATCAACATTCTTAAACCATCGTGTTATGTTAGGCATAGATAGTTATGTTTCATCACACTTAGCAACCATATATACGAAACAAGATAAAGTTTTAGCAAAATTTTTATTTTATATGCTTCTAAAGGTGGATGTTAAAACATTAACTTCAAACAGTGCTTATCCTTCACTAAAATTATCAGAGGTTTCAAACATTGAAATTCCTCTGCCACCGATGTCGGTTCAGGAGGAGATTGTTAAGGAATTAGATGCCTACCAAGCCATTATAGATGGTGCTCAAAAAGTCGTAGATAATTGGAAACCAACCTTCACCATTAATCCAGACTGGGAAAAAGTTAAATTGGGAGAAGTTTGTGAAATACAATCAGGCGGAACACCATCAAAAGACAAAGAAGAATATTGGAATGGGGATATAAACTGGTATTCTTCAGGTGAGTTAAATAACTTTTATACAACAGATTCAAAAGAAAAAATAACAAAACAGGGATTAGATAATTCAAATGCTAAAATTTTTCCCAAAGGTTCTTTGTTAATAGGAATGTATGATACCGCTGCGTTCAAAATGTCAATTTTGGATAGAGATGCTGCATTTAATCAAGCTATTTCTGCGGTAAAACCTAATAAAAAAATTCAAATGTTGTATTTGTTATTATATTTTTCAAAAAATAAAGAGGAATATCTAAAATACCGCAATGGCATTAGGCAGCAGAATTTAAATAAAGGGTTTATATCTAATATAGAAATACATCTGCCATCTCTTGAAGAACAAAAAGCTATTGTCGCACAAATAGAACAAGAAGAGCAATATGTAGAAGCCTGCAAGAAATTGATAGAACTGAACAAACAAAAAATCTCCAACAAAATCAAATCCATCTGGAATAGTGATAATGAATAAATGCGAAGAATTACAACAAATTATATCAGAGGGAGATACCTTAAAGAAATCTGCTAAAATAGGGCTAGTTCCAAGCAGATTTGGGTATCCTATGAACGCATTATGCGTAGATTCTGCTCAATTAACAAAGTGGAATACAAAAATAGATTTATTCTTAAAAAAACATGACAAGCCTGTGAGAAATCCTAGAAGGCAGGAATATCCAAATCATAACATTGTACAATATTTGGATATAAAAATAAAGGTATTGGAAGGATTGTTAGAAACCTGGAAAAATGAAGAAATTAAAGAAGATGTTTCAACCCCTAAAGTTATTGAAGTGTCTGTTCCAGAGCAGGATGAACATAAGACGATTAATTGGTCAACCATTGGAACATGGGCTGGTGTATTAGTTGCAATAATCACTTTGATTTGGGGAATTTATACTTATTTTGCCCCAAATAATGTCTCAGCACTTTCTACAACAGAGCAAAATATAGCACCAATTAATGTAAATGGTTCAAATAACACTGTTATTTTACAGCAAAATCAGGACAATGGAAAATGACAGATGATATTATAGACCTTTCCGAAGATATATCAGAATTATGGGATTTTCTTCCATTAAGTGCAAAAGATGTATATCCTGAATACATTTTACGAAATTGCTTTATCCGAAATAATACAGATTTTTATAATAATGCGTCATTAAATATCTGTCATTTTTACAATTATATTTTACATACATATTTGTGCCGGTTATATCTAGCAGACGAAAATAATATTGAATTACTTAAATATATACAGTTAACAAAAGAAGTTTTTTCAAGAAAAGATGGTAGTCGGAGAGATTTAACAATTTGTTGCGAAAATATAAACTTGAATTTATTTACGGAAATAGAAAAAGAAGCAATTAACTATTTTTATCATATTTTGCATTTTGATAAAAGTCACCAAATATCAAAGAAACATCAGCATATTATAGATATAAGAAACTCCGTAGCTCATCTTAATTATACTGTCATTAATAGAGATGTGTTTCTATCATTAAGATCAGATATTGTTGAAGTTTTAAGTTTTATTGCTGATAAAATCTATCAAAATACAAGAAAAGTTATATATGAAGAGCTTGATGATAGAGTCAGACGAGGACTTTTAGATAAAGATAATTATCAAATTTATTTTGATGAAATAAATCAAAAACATTATTTTTCTGGACATGATTACCAACTTATGAAAGATAAAGGCTTACTAAAAGATATTAAAGAAAATAGCTACAAGTACTTTATAAAACTTTATATAGGAAACTTTCTAGATATAGAAATTGAATAAATTTAAACGTTTTCCATCTTAACCATCATTCTTTGCAAAATTTTTGCAAAGAATGGCAATTAATAGCTTAAAG
>CAVGVF010000037.1:0-5077 GCA_963632615.1 uncultured Eubacteriales bacterium | reverse complement strand
ATCTTAAACTTTGCCAATATTTCATCAATCTTGGCTTGGACATCGTTGGCAACAGCATTATCACTTATGCTTACAGGAGTTTCTGCAGGTATTTCCAATGGTTTTTCAATAGTTGGCAATACTTTTGGCATAGTTGGTTGGTAATCATCCTCTTCCTTAATCATTGCTTGAACTTCTTTTAATGAAATACCTCTTTTCTCAAGCCCTTTGATGATTTTCTGTAGAGCCTTATCCAAATCATCTCGTTCCAAGGTTATATCAGCAATTTGTTGCTTTAATGCGGAAAGATCCTGCTTATATTGCTTTTCCATTCTTTCAAAGTTCTTAATATCTTGTTTAAGCAAGCTCTTTTCTTGATTGCTCATATCAACACCATCAAGCGGAACATAATACTTTCCCGACAAAGCAAGTTCTCTGCGACCATTTTTGCCTTCCATCTTCAAAATATAGCCTTCTCGGATGAGCTTGTTTATCAATACTTTTGTGGAAGATGTTTTACAGCCGATTTGTTGGGCAATACTTTCATTATTCATAAAAAAATGTATGATGATTGTTGGTTTTATACTTGATAAAGGTTAAAAGATAGCGTTCAACCATTGATAAATGTGCAGTTTCAATATTTTATTGATGATGTTGATACAATCAAGGCATATATGGAAGCACATCCTGACTTTTTTATTGATGCTCCGCTGTTTATCAATAGAGCAACATTGTTCCTGATTGCTTGTGAAGATGGTAGCAATGCCGATGTTATCAAGTTTCTATTGGATAACCATGCAGAAATCAATCGTTGCAATATCCTTGGCTACAACGCTGTAATGCTTGTAATTCGTAATGGAAATATGGACATTGATACCAAGTTAGAGGTTATTCAAATGCTGATTGACCGAGGAATTGATATCAATTGGGTTAATTGCTATGCAGAAACAGCTCTAAACATTGCTCTTTCAAGGATTGAGCCAAGAATAGCCAAACTATTGATGGACAATGGCTGTGTATTGACTACCCCTGAACCAACAAGACAATAGCTATCTCAAGCATTTTTTAATGGCGTTTCTGCCGTCACCAACTCTACCAAAGGCATTTAATAGTCGCAGGGAGTATTCTTCATTTATAGGCTCATATTGTCTGAACAGCCAAAACAGCTTTTTCTCTATTAAATCGCAATCATCTATAAACGATTGCAGCATTTCATTGTTTTCTTCCGCAGCATCATCTTCTTGTAAAATTTCATAACTGGCGATTTTGCCGCAATGTCTGCCTAAATAAGCATCCATTTCATCTTTACTTTCAAAGAATTTATAGCCTCTGCGGCTAGTAATCGTTTCAATTAACACTTTCATAACAAATCCTTATACTTTATAAGAATATTTATTCGGTAAAAATTCTTGACAATTCGGTAATATTAGCTAAAATAAAAGATAATTAAAGAACATTAAAGAATATAGGAGAAAATAATGATTAATCTGAAGAATGTGTCTATCACACCGGAAATGCTGAATATTATAGCGGAAGTTGATGAGTTTAAGGGCTCTTGGAACAGTTCGGAGCAATCTCCCGATAAGTATAAACACCTCAAAAAGGTAGCAACAATAGAGTCAATCGGTTCCTCCAATCGTATTGAGGGTAATACTTTGACCGATAAACAGGTTGAAACGATTTTGAGCAATATCAAAAAACAATCTTTTGCAACACGTGATGAGCAAGAAGTTGCCGGATATGCCGAATTGATGGAAGATATTTTTGAAAACTATGAAGTCATTCCTTTTAATGAAAATCATATTAAGCAGCTTCACAAGATTTTATTGTCTTATTCCGATAAAGATGAGCGGCATCGTGGCGAATATAAAACACTTGCCAACAGTGTGGCGGCTTTTGATGCCAATGGCAAAGAAATAGGTATTGTGTTTGAAACAGCTTCGCCTTTTGAAACACCGACAAAAATGCGTGAATTAGTGCAAGAGACCAAAGAACAAATGGAAGATAGACTTATTCATCCGTTGATTACAATCGGTTTATTTGTGGTGCATTTTTTAGCCATTCACCCGTTTCAAGATGGAAATGGCAGAATGTCACGAGCCTTGACAACCTTGTTGCTCTTGCAAAATGGTTATTTATATGTACCATACAGTTCAATGGAAAGCATTATAGAAGAAAACAAAGCCTCATATTATCAAGCGTTGCGTAATAGTCAAAAGACTTTTAAGACAAGTGATGTCAGGTATGGTTATTGGCTTAATTTCTTTTTACGCACAGTTCAAAAGCAAGTTCGGAGATTAAAACAAAAGATGAGCCAAACCGCAACCGGATTAGGTTTAACGGAAAGCAAAATTATAAGCCTGTTTGATAGTAAAAATCAATGGACAACTCAGGAAATTGCTGACACTTTGAACATGAATATTGCAACTGTTAAAAAAGCCATCGGAGAAATGGTTAAAAAGAATTATTTAACCAAAAATGGCTCAACCCGAGGGGCTTGGTATGAAAAGAAATAAGGAGAAGTTGATGAAACACTTAATAATAGGTTTGGCTATAGGATTAACTCTAGGACTTGTGTGTTCAGCTTATGCAATAACCAAATGAACCTTTAATTCTAAAGGGGTGCAAATTTGTTGTATTAAAGAATTTTCCAATGTTTCAAAGGTCTTTATTTTTCAAAAATTGATAGATGGTGTAAATGCTGACACCGTGGATTTTTGCCACCTGTGTTTTGGGCACGCCTTTGTGGATAAGTTTTAATACACTTTGCTCTTTGCCGTCTAAAATATGTTTTTTGTTTTTACTACCACTTACGCGTCCTAATTTTTTACCGTTTGCTTTAAGGCGGGCTAGGGCTTCTTTGGTACGTTGACTAATTAAATTTCGTTCAATTTCTGCTGATAGCGAAAAAGCAAAAGCTAAGACCTTACTTTGGATATCCACCCCCAGACGATAATTGTCTTTAATAGTCCAAACTTGAACTTCTTTTTTCATACAAAGATTAAGAATTGTCATAATTTGCAGCAAATTGCGGCCTAGACGCGAAATTTCTGAGCATATCAAAATATCTCCTTTTTTGAGTTTTTTTAGCAATTTTCCGAGTTTTCGTTTTTCAAAATCTTTGGTTCCGCTAATAGTTTCAGTTATCCATTTTTCAACTTTAATATTTTCACTTAGGCAAAAATTATTAATTTCAAATCTTTGATTTTCCGAAGTTTGTTTGTCGGTTGAAACTCTTACATATCCGTATATCATTTTATTTATCTCCATTTAAATACAAAAAAAGTACCTCCCATTATCGCTAATGAGAGGTACACAATTCATCTTATATTATTGTCGTCAATTGTCCTTTTACTTACCAGTTTTTTCACTTCTGACAATTTTCACAATACCGAACGCGGAAACCGCCAAAGCGACGATATGTTCCGCTAACTCAGGACTTATTGCCACGCCAAGACCTGACAAAAGACTGATCAAACCGCGCCATGTGGATGGCTGATTAAGTTTTAGAAGCTCAATAAGTTTAAGCATATTTATTCCTTTCATAAAAAAAGCCCTCTTAGGGCGGGTTAATAAGCAAGATTTATTCCTTGTAAAATTGTATCGTCCGAATACGGTTGCACGCCGTTTTCCATACGGATCACGGCTTTGATAAACACGCAAAGCACGCCTTTTTCTTCAATATTTATGACTGTGTCAGGATAAACGCCGAGCTGTTTCGCCACCGTTTGAATATACGCCTGCGTTTGATTTTCGTTTGGCGGGGCGTAACGACCGATAATCTGCCGCACCGTGCGCAAATTATGTATTTTTTTATAGTTTATCAACACCTTCGCCAGCGCTCTGATGCCGTAAACCGGCGATGTGAACACGCAAAAGGCGGAATTGATTTTCCCGCCTTGCTGATCTAAACCCAGCCAATTTTGCCCGAGGCGTATGTTGCCGGGGTTGTTATTTCTTATTCCTCGTGGTAGTTTTCGCTTCATTATGTATCTCCCAAATAAGTTGCCGAAGTTCGTCAATTTTAAGCTCAAGCCGATTGATATTCACATGCGTGGCATATTCTTTGGCAACCTGAACCTTAAAATCGTTCAGTTCCTTGCGCATTTCGCTGAATTTATGAACCAGCCAAACAAACGCCGGAACACAGACTATTTGTAAAAATTGCAGCCAATCCATTATGTTATCCATAAAAAATAGCCGAGTAATTAAACTCGGCCATAAAATTAAGCTATGTATTATTAAGTTATGCTCTTATTGCATCAAAAACACATTGAGGATTATAAGCAATAACATTCAGTAAAACCTTTGCGGGGCCTTCGGGTTGTCGCTTTCCTTGTTCCCAGTTACGAACCGTTGAAAGATTAAAACCAAAAGTATCGGCAAAAGCTTCTTGTGTTAGCTTTAATTTTTCTCTTAATTCGCGAACGTTAATTTCTTTTATTTCAACTTTTGAAACTTTTGTATATGGGGATTCATTTTTTGCAAAACTTACAGCCTCTTGCAAACCTTTCAAAATTGACATTTCTGTTTCGTTCATCTTATTCATTTTTGCCCTCATACTGTTTAACTAATTCTTTCAATAGTTTCGCATATTCTCTCTTAGCTGCATCTGAAATATTCTCCATAACATTTTTAGCAAATGCCGAAATCAGAAACAGCGGAATATTATCATTATGATAATAATAAATAACACGATAGCTTCCACTCTTTCCTTGATTTGGTCTTGCCCATCTCAACTTACGCAAGCCTCCTGTTCCTTGAATAAGAACACCAGCTTTGGGATTTCCTGCCAGAAAGTCAATCAATAATTTTCTTTCTTCATCAGATAAATTCTGCTTAGCAAAATTTATAAACTCCCGAGTTTCCACAACTGTTATATATTTAGTCATCATAAATTATATTCCTATACTACGCCATTGGTTTATAGATGTCAAGAAAAATATACGCCGTTGGCTGACTTCTTTGTTTTTTAATTTTAGAAAATTTATATATCCAAACAGTTTATATTTTATGAATCAAACGTCAGCGACAAATAATTTCCCTTAATTCTGATGCACTCGGTCGTCTTCTATAACCGCTGTTATTTCCACCTGAT